>JAENYQ010000076.1 GCA_016841675.1 Desulfotomaculum sp. | reverse complement strand
ACCGGACTTTCAGTCCGTTTCAAACCCACCGGCTTTAGCCGGTGGTAATTTAGTTACGGCAAATCCCAGTATCGTGCTAAGTGTTATAAGGGCTGCAAAGTTGGTCTCTAAGACTCTTTCCGTATCCCATTCCCGATCCAGGCTGTCTATTCGCTTGGCAATTTGATCCTCTTCGGCGTTGATGTAGCGGCTGATATTGGATTTGGTTTTAAAGTCAATTTTTCGGTTTACCTGGGGGGATGTATGCGTACGGGTCTTGGTGGCAGTGGGTGGTAATCTGTATTCCATATTGTAAAACAACTCCTTTTGGCAAAGCTGTTAAAGTAAAGAAAATACCCTGCCATGCAGCAAGGTATAATGGTATACTTTCTTTATATGCTTTCTTTATGTCCGGGTTTTAGTAATTTTACTTTGCCTGCACATTAATTTCTAATGTATCCCACATCTGTTCCGAAAGCAAGCCCAGACGCCACAGAGACATGCCGCCCAGGTTGTAGCGTTTGGCGATGCCTATCTTGGCAGGCAGGCTTTCCGCTGTCTCACTGGGGATGGAAACACCCAGGCTCAGTTTGGCCGGCGGGACAACCGCTGCGGCCATTTCCACCGCTTGGGTGACCAGGTGGGCCGGTTCGGGTTTGGTGCCATAGTCATAGGCCATGATGATAATCTGATCGGCGTGTTGACCCAGAGCCTGGTAATCGTACCCTTTAAAGGAACTGTTGGGTGGATGCAGGGATAGGGATAAGCTATTACCCGTGGTATGCAGTTGTTTAGCCAATTGACTGACGTATGAGTTGAAACTTTGTCGTACCGCCTCCAGTTCGGCCCCGGTTTGGGAATAACCCAGTCCCTCGAAGTCCAGGTTTACGCCTCCGTACAGCCTTGCTTCCGCCACTATAGCGCTGATGCTGTTTTGCACGGCAGTGTCGCTGGCCAGCAGTTCGGTCAGAGTGCCGTCCCCGTCAGCCAATTGCACCACCATTTCGGTTTGCAAATTATATTGTCCGGCGGCTTTTAGCACATCCTCCCAACCGTCGGGCCGCTGCCAGTTTTGCTTGCTTTTGGTGAGCAGATTGCCCGTTTCGTCCAGGCTATACCAGCCCAGGGCCAGCTCGCTGACCAGGCCGGTTTTGCCCTGGTCGGTGGCCGGGTACTGCACGCCGAACAGGTTGGTCCAACTGCTGGTGCCCGGGTCGCCCAGGGCGTAAAAACCGGTGACGAACATCTCCCGGGGCGGTGAGGTTATCTTTACCGAGCCGTCCCAGACTACCTGGCAGTCAAAGGCCTCGCTGAAGAATCGGAGCGGAATCAGCGTCCTACCCCCGGTAACCAGCGGCGGTGCGTCCAGAGTAACCGGTGCCTCATTGCGATAAGCGGTACCGCTGCCGATTTGCAGCTTGATTGATCTATTGCCATCGGTGGCATGCACTGTTTGGGCGGTGCCGTCCCAGGTAACATTTACGCCCAGCGCTTCGGCCAGGGCTCGGAAAGGCACCATGGTGCGCCCATCCTGGATTACCGGTGGGGTGTTCATGGTTATAGGTATCCCGTCAATCAGAACGGGGATGGAACTGTTTTGTTGTTGAGCCAGGGCCGGATTTAAAATGCCCGTAAGCATGATGGTAGCCATTATTACCGTTAGCAGCAGTCGTTTCATGATGTCCTCCCAATTAGAAGTTGTTTTCTTTTGTCGAACTATGGGAAGTCTTCTCTGCCGGAAACGGCAAATCCTGCCTGCGGAGGGCGTAAATGTCGATGTTAACTTGGCTAAACGCGAGTGAATATTATGTAAATTTATTGACAGGGTCTATGGCTTGGATTATATTGGTATACAAGTTATCAATATGCAATCAAGGGATGAAAGCCATAAATTGTGAATACAACGAATCCTGTTGTGGCGGGGCTAGGAGGCTGCATTATTGGGACACATAATTAACGCCAAGGAAGAAGTTTACCGCGCATTGGCAGAGCGCCTGAACAGAAACCCGGTGGGTGCACCGATAAATGAGTCGCTGATGGAAATCCTGCATCGCCTGTACTCCGTTGCCGAAGCTGAGGTAGGCAGCAAGTTTCCCCTACTGCCGATGCCACTGAGTAAAATAACTGATGCCACCGGCATTGGGGAAAACGAGTTGCAAGGTATCCTGGAGGTCATGTGCCGGAAGGGGTTGGTAATCGACATTCCCCGGCGGAACGGCACCCTGTATATGTTGTCGCCCATGGTGGTGGGATTCTTTGAGTACACCTTCATGCGGGTGCGGGAAGACATTAACATGCGAGAAATGGCTGAACTTTTTGACCGTTATTTTGCCCATGATGAAGTGCGGAAAGAGTTTTTCGGGGCCGACACCAAGATGTTCCAGACCCTGGTTTACGAAAGCCTTATCCCTGCAGTGGTGGAAACCGAGGTCCTGGATTACGAAAAAGCTTCTGAAATTATCAGGCAATCCGGCGGCGGTTCACTGGGCATGTGCTCCTGTCGGCATAAGGCCCAGCACCTGGGCAAGGCCTGTGACGCGCCGGTGGAGGACGTATGCACATCCCTGGGTAACGCTGCCAAGTGGCTGGTCCATCGGGGACTGGCCAAGCCTGCCTCAGTGGATGATCTGCTGCGGGTGCTGGACCGCACCGAAAAACTGGGTCTGGTGCACCTGGGCGACAACGTAATGAAAACCCCCAGTTACATCTGCCACTGCTGCGGATGCTGCTGCCAGGTGCTGCGTACTATAAACGCCACCGGGGGTAAAGCGGTGCACCCAAGTAACTTCATTCCCGCCGTGGAGTTGGAAAGCTGCGTGGGCTGCGGCACCTGCGTCGAAGCCTGTCACATCAACGCTATTGCCATGCAAACAGGCGCTAACGGAGATGCAATCCCGGTCATTGACATGGAAAAATGTATCGGCTGTGGAGTATGCGCGGCAGCCTGCCCCGGCGATGCGTTGAAGATGGAGCGCCGCTCGGTTCTGCATGTGCCTCCGGAGAATAAGCGGGAGCAGTTTATGCGCATAGCGAAGGAAAAGGGCCGGGCTTAGAATAAAGTAAAAAAACAAACTCATAATATTTATTCATGGTTATACCGTTAACTCAGTAAGTGGTACAGCGTCGTGTCATTGCTATGAATACAAGAATTGAAGAACCTTTTAAGCCTGTCATTCTGAGCGCAGCGAAGAATCTTAAAACCAGATCCTTCGCTACGCTCAGGATGACAAGCTTAATCTAAACAAAGTGAAGATTAAAGTTAACGGGGGTTGGTCGCCGAGTATAAAGACGACTGGCTGACCAAATGTTAGTAAGTATTTTCTGAAAATTAGACTGTATTATGCCCCGGGGGACCATAATAAACATCCGGGGGATAATACTTTAATATACAAATAGGGTGGCCATAAAAAAAGAGCCTTCCCGGATAGTAACCGGGATGCTCATTTTTAAAGGCATCCGCATTGTTTTTGCCGCTTGCTTAATATCCTTGGCAGAAACAGGTTTGTTGTCTGCTAAAAAATGGACAGGCTGAATCTGTGCCTCTGTGCCTGCCCGTAAATTGTTTTTGTAACCGTTTTTATTGAGGTTCGTTGACGGTACCGAGTAACAAAGATATTAAGTTATTTCGTCTCATTACTGCAGTGGTATTCTTTTTCATACACATCAAGCCTATACGGAATAAGATAAGCATCCTAAATGTTCTTTCTTAGCCTTCCTGATTTTGAGCATTAATAGGGATCTTTACCGTGAATGTACTTCCATTACCAGGTTCACTTACAACATGAATGTTACCGCCATGCCGCTTAACAATAAGTGATGTTAATGCGAGCCCGAGGCCAACTCCGCCTGTGTGGCGTGACCTGGATTGTTCTATCCGGTAAAATGATTCAAAAATATGTGGTTGTTCATCTTTTAGTATTCCAACTCCCGTATCTGCAAAATGAATAAGAACATCGTCTTGATGCTTTTCCATAGAAATAGTAACGCTTCCGCCGGCTCGGTTGTACCGGATGCCGTTTTCTAAAATATTGCTAAAAGCACGATGGAGTAAAACTTTCTTTCCATAAACATGAATATCTAATTCTCCCAGTTGGAATGAAACTTGATATTTTTGCGCTAATGGACTTAACTCTGATACGACTTCCTCCATTAAATCTTTTAAGTAGATTTTTTCTTTAAAAGTCAACTCTTGGCCATTTGACATTACCAGCAGATCATCGATCATTTCTTTCAAACGATCCACTGTACGCTCAAATACTACAATCAAATGCTCATAATCTTTTTGTTCTACATCAGGGTCATCTCGTACTACTTCTAAATTGGTTTGCAGAATAGCCAATGGGGTTCTTAACTCATGGGCTGCATTCGATGTAAAGCTACGCTGTTGATGGAACATGTTGTCCAATCGTTTTAACATAACGTTAAATGAATGGGTTAATTCTTGTATTTCATCATTTGGACCCTCAATGGGAATTGGTTCAGATAAATTGTTGGCATTTATCTTTTTAATGGTATGACTTAATTGCTGTACAGGGGACAATGCTTTGTTAGATAACCAATAAGCCCCCATACATCCTAATATAAGGATAATAGCTAAACTTTTAATAGAGGATACTTGCAGCTTATGTAATGCATTCTGTACAGCTTGATCCGTGGAGGGTGCTTTTATTGCTAACTCATTATTTGAGTCTAGTTCTATTTGAGATGATGGTGAAAGTTTAATTGCACCATCCAAATCTTCGGAAAAAACGGAAGTTTGATTTGGTTGAACTGCAAAGACTTTGGGGAATATGATAGAAGCAATGCCGTTAATCGTTAATACTAAACTAAAACCAGTAATAAATAGTATTAGTGCTGTCCATAGAACTAAACGTGCTTTTAATGTGAATCGTATTTTTTTCATATCATCATCTCTAATTTTTTATTATGATTGAACTATGCATTTGCATTTTATATACTATCAATAGGTCCATTATTTATTCGATAGCCGACACCTGAGATAGTTTCAATAAAGAAATCAGAGTTATGGACAGACTCCTTGAGTTTACGTCGTAAGGAATTGATATGAACCCGGACAACATTGGTAAAAGGATTAACTGTTTCATCCCATATGTGTTCCACTAATTCTTCTTGGCTAACAACGTTACCAGCATGAAAAACTAAATACTTCAGTATGGCAAATTCTTTGCGTGTCAGCTTTAACAAGGTATCATTGCACCAAACCTCATGTTTTACAGTATCAATTTTTAAAGGTCCACAATATAACACAGACTCTTGAGAAATAAATTTTCGACGCAGAAGGGCACGTATCCTTGCTTTTAGTTCCTTAAAATGAAAAGGTTTAATTAAATAATCATCCGCACCCAAATCTAGCCCTTTTACCCGGTCGTCGATTTCCGTGCGGGCTGTTAATATGAGGACTTTAACATCGGAAGATTTTTGCCGCAGATAACGTAATATTTGTAAGCCATCCAGTTCCGGCAAGTTCAGATCTAAGATAACAAGGTCGTAACTATTTATTTGGGCAAGTGACCAGCCTTCTTGGCCGTCTGTTGCCGTGTCTACTGCGTATCCTTCTTTACGTAGTCCTTTAGCTAACGCATATACCAGGTCTTCTTCGTCTTCAATGACCAACAGTCTCATTTACCAAAAAGCCTCCTCAACAATGACTTTCTATAAGATATCATGTTCTTAATGACGAAATATCGCTTAGATTAAGAGAAGGTAAGGTTACTCACGAAAAAATAGGATTATTAGTGCCTATCTTATCTATATAAACCATCTCTTTTAACTGCTTATTACTATATTTGACATAATATCCTTCTTTTCCTTTATGCAAATCGTATTTTGTAGCAAAAGGGCATTTAAGGCTCAAAAAGGCCAAAAAACATCAACGGAAAATTTTAATAATTTGCAGCTGCCGTCCGAGCCAGCAGTTGCCTTAGTTCCCATTGTGCTGAGGCAATTCTGCTAGCCACATCTTTTTCACTTAACAGGGTGGCCTCGGCAATCTCAACGTAGGAAAATCCCAATACATCTCGCAATACTACGGCAACCCTTTCTACCGGGTCTTAAGTGCAGCAACGCATCCTGTATCCTTGTACCGTTACGGCTGGGATTTCCGGCAATGCTGGTTGTTGCGGCGCGATTTGACCGACACCTGCCGGCTGCGTTATCCGCAAGAAAAAAACTGCACAGTTGTTTAACTGCCGCCGCAGGGTTTTGGCCCCAGTTGATGTCGTACACCGTTTTTTTCACTAGAGTTTCTGCATTTTGATGGTCGCCGGTTAATCTGTAGGCAGTTGAATATAAAAGATTGACCAGCTTTTCAAGAGAAACCGTCTTATTCAATACTTCGCATTGCCAAGGCAATGTTCAATCCCTCCGTACATAACATCAGCTTGACATTATCCCCATGACTAAAGCCAATTTGAAAAGGTGGGAGTCCAAGAAAGCAATACTGACACTTCCTTGTAACCACCCTTATTCTACGATCTGTTATATAAAATTTTTGTTAAGTTTGGGTTGGCGCGCATATATAAAAATCAAGTTCATCAAATATTGAAGCATAGCTATCTCTACTAAAAAGATTTGAGTTTGTAACCTAAAGCAAGATCGCAAATTTACTTAAAAGTCAATTACAGCAATGGTTTGCTGACCTGACCAGCTATATCAAGTTTTACCTGCCTGATTTGTGCTGCGAAAGTTGAGTTATTTAAAAGACAAAAAACCGGGAATAGAATAGTCTACCCCCGGGGTGCTTGTCTGAAAGAGAAGCTTGATACGCAACCCGGCCAGCGGGAGCGTGGCAATAACCTTATTTAACCAAATATGCATTAGATAAACCTGCGTCAAGTATAGTCACGGCTTTATTGGTTTATCAAGAAGCTATTTATCTAAGCGGATTTGCAGGGTATTAATATTTAGCTCCATCGCCATTGTTAAGGCAAAAAGAATGTACTATGCCTAATCCTATTAGGATCGCTCCAATACTCTTATTTTGGTACATAAACTCTAAAACAATAACAAGAGGTTCAAATTTCACCAGTAAAACATAATGATAAATATCAGGTAAGAAAAGAATTATAAGAGCCGGAATGGCATATATGGCGCAAATCTTAAAATCAATATTTTTATTAGACTGTGAGATTCTATTAATAATCTGATTAATAAATAAAAAAATTGTACCTGGAACTATTGTTAAAATGGCCACTAAGCTGTCTTGCCTGTAAAACTCTTTAAATGTTATATTCCTTAACTCTGAAAAATAATTATTAAAGTACCCATAAATAGCAAACAGCATTAAAAAAATAACCACTCCAGATATTTGGAATAAATACTTATATTTACCCAACTTAGTAAGCCTCCATAAAATAAACTTTGCTTATCTTTAATATCTTCGTTTTTCTTAGTTTTTCACTTTGTGTTCGAATAGCTCATCTCCAAAATAGAATTGGCCAATTAATTGGCCAATTCTATTTTATCACACTTTAGATCTCTAAGGGGCCCCGCCTCCATAATTACAATATGCAAATATTACGTCCGAGTAGTTTGGATCTATAGTAGTTGTTACTGTCATGTGTGTCCCGCCCCGTTGGTATAACAAACCGCTCAATTTTGTGAATTCGTCACACCATGGGGTGTATAAGCTATACCAGCTGCCGCCACTACTAATATCGTTTGCAACATAATTATCATAGGCTTTTCCTGTAGATTGTAATATAGTATCACAGCTTGCCCGCATTTCTGGATTGTGTACGCGATAAGTAGAGTCATAGATATCATACCGCATCCGATACTGTGTAACTTTGACCCAATCATTACCTTCCCATACAGCATAGGCTTCTGCTACAGTTCTTACACCGTTCATGTTATCCCAGTCAGTGTCAGTTTTATCGGGTCCTGATTGAATGGTTATATCGTCTCCGTTTCTTTTCGCGTCTAAAGTTTCATTACTAGCGTATGCAAAGATTGTAATTACATATTCTTCCCTTACTATGGAACCATCTTTGGGGTTTTTAACTGTTTTTGCTTTCTGAACAATCTTTTTAGTTGGTAAATCAAGATCGCCAAGTTTAGCTACAGCTTTTAAACCGGGAGCATTTCAGCCTCGTAACTTGCCATTTTTTCCAGCTTTTTAAGGTCTTTTACAACTGGATAAGAATTGCTTCATAACCCTTGATGGTACTTGTTTTTCAATAAGCTTGAGTACGTTGCCTTTTATTCCAAGATTCGGGGGCAAAGGATAATTGGGAGCTTTTTAATGTGTCAGGCGACCTAATATGTAACATAGCTTGTTCACCTCCTTTCGTTTTCCTGGTTATCCGCGCTCAATAACCGCTTGTAGCTCTCGACTCTATTGCCCAGCTATTATAAGGCCCGGTTGCCATTTTCTATGTGCAAAAGTTGAGTTATAAAAAACCTGCGCAGTTGTTTACCGAAACAGACAGTTCTAAATAGTTATATATCCATTGTAATTTATGGCATTCGGTCCAATATTCCAAATCACAATATGGTAATTATCAGCTTCGTTTACCGTAAAATTTACGGTACCTGAACCACCACTTCTAGTTACATAATGGATGATTCCACTACTATCTTGTAAACCGATCCTTATACTTGAAGAGGTGGGGGTCCAAGAAAGTGATACCGACACTTCCTTGCCATTGGTAAAATACCAAGGCCCGTACAAATCTGCTTTGTCTACCGCAAGGCTTCCTCCAATTTGGTATGTGGTCAGGATGCCTGCATCTTGAGTAGTTATCTGCTCCTCAGATTCTGGCTTAACTGATTGGTTTACTTTCGGTGATTCCTTGGTTACATAGACGGATTCACCTTGTGCAGTGACCTTAGTAGAAGTTTTTTCTTCGTTATTCTCCGTCTCACTCTGGTTGACCATAGGCGAGGAACTTATTAAGGAAACGCGTTCTGATTTTTCCTTCTCCAAATCTACCATGCTTGAAAAGGTAGGCTCCGATATTATAGATTTAGGTAATGTAGGTATCTTGTCTAAAGGAGCCTTCTCCCCCGCGGCAGAAACCGCTGTAACAGCAAATGTGAAAAGAAGTATTGTCGCCAGAAAAACAGGTGCTATCCGCTTTAGATAACAAAGCATACTTTTTCATCCTTCAAAATAATGGTTTAATCAGAAACAACTGCTCAAGCACCCTTATTTTACAAGATGGCATATAAAATTTTTGTTAATTTTTAAGGGTAGGACATAAAAATAACAAGCGAAAAACCGGGAGAAAACTCTCCCGGTTTTGGGTTTTTACCTTAGGAAATAACCTGCCATATTTTATTGACTATAGATTTGGATGTTAAGAAGTGTATGCCAATGGAAGTTGTTGCGTTTTTATCGAAGTTCGTCGAGAGTTTAGGAAAACTTCTTAAATACCCCCATGAACTCCTCCAGGGAATCCTTTAAATCCCGGTTATCCCGCAGGTCGCTGTCTATCTGCTCGGCCAGGTGGCAACCCAGTACGGTGATGCCCACCCGGTTTATCGCCGCCTTGATGGCCGCCAATTGGATGACGATATCCCCGCAATCACGGCAGTCCGTCACCATTTTCTGCACCCCGCGCACTTGTCCTTCAATCTTCCTTAATCTACTGAGCACATCTTTTTGCATTTCCTGATCCCGAGTCACCGTTATTTTTTCTTCTTCCGTTGCAGAATTATTATCGCTGCTATTCTTGGTTTTTCGTCCTGCCCCCAATATCATCATCCCCTGTATTTTAGCGTCTAATTATACCCCCGTATGGTATACATGAATTATAAACCAATGTTTTATTAAATTCAATATAAAAGTCTTAAAATATAGGCCTTGACATGCAAGTGTAAACGTAGTAATTTTATATTAATCTACTAATGGGGGTATGGGTATAGATTAAACGGTCATTGGTGGCCTTAATAACCCCAGTTAATTAAGGTTAAAATAGGGTTTTAAGCGATTGGAACAACTAATACCCCGGTATGGTATAAAGAACGATAGTCAATTACTTGAGGAGGATGATATTATATGACACCGGAAGAACTAAAAAACATTAAGGCGGATAAGATTGTAGACGCGCGGGGAACATCCTGCCCCGGCCCTATCCTGGCGGCCAAGAAATCCATTGCTGAAGTGCAGACGGGCCAGGTCATGGAAGTATTGGCCTCTGATTCGGGTACCAAGAAAGATATTCCCGCCTGGTGCAAAAAAACCGGCAACGAGTTTCTGGGCCTGGTCGATGACGCGGGGACGTACAGGTTGTTTGTCAGGAAGACCAAGTAGTTGGTTAGCAGTTATAACCAACTAACCAACTAATCCCTAACCCCCAACTAGCCAGGAGGCGGAAAGAATGACTAACGTGACAAATGAAGGCAAGGATTTTAACCCTAAAATCCTTGCCTTTTCCACAAACAACATCTCCGACCCCGGCATCGACCTGGCCGGCAGCTCGCATTTGCATTACCCGCCGGGGGTAATGGTAATGAGCATGCCCTGCACCAGCGGCATCAAGCCCGAGTGGGTGCTTTACGCGGTGGAAAAAGGGTTTGACGGGGTTTTCATTGCCGCTGACGGTGAGGAGTGCGCTTACCTGCCCGACTGTGCCGAGCGAACCACCCACATGATTAAGCGGGCGCAAGCAATGCTGCAGCAAAAAGGTTATGACCCACAGCGGCTGCGGATGTCGGCGATCTGTTCGGTCTGTGCCGGCCCTTTTACCAGCCAAATCAAGGAGTTTCATCAAACGCTAAAAAATTTAGGACCTGCCAGGAAGGAATAGTGCCATGAGTTACGACATACTGGTTGTGGGCAGCGGTATTGGAGGCATGGAGTCGGCCATTAAGTTGGGTGATATGGGATACAAGGTGCTGGTGGTGGAGAAGGACTCCAGTGTGGGCGGCAAAATGATTCTGCTCAGCAAGGTGTTCCCCACCTTGGACTGCGCCAGCTGTATTTCCACACCCAAGATGGCGGCCACTGTCAACCACCCCAATATCGATGTCATGACCTATTCCGAAGTGGAGCAAGTGCAAAGGGTGCAAAACGGGCAATTCAAGGTGCGGGTGCGCAGGAAACCCACCTTTATCAACCAGTCGGCGTGCACCGGCTGCCGGCAGTGTGAAGAGGTTTGCAATGTAGCGGTGCCGGACCAGTTCAACTTTGACCTGGTGGCCCGGCGGGCGGCCTATATCCCATTCCCACAAGCCGTCCCCAAAAAGGCGGTAATCGAGAAACGCGGCTCCTCGCCGTGCTCATTCACCTGCCCGGCGGGCATTAAGGCCCACGGCTATGTGGCCCTGGCCCGCAGTGGCAAGTTTGATGAAGCGTTTAATCTGGTGCTGGATAGCACGCCGCTGGTGGGCAGCCTGGGCCGGGCCTGCTACGCGCCCTGCGAGGGGCAGTGCACCCGGGGTGGGCTGGAAGGCCCGGTGGAAATTCGGCGGTTAAAAAGCTATATTGCCGAGCGGCACTACAATGCCCACCCCCAACCGGTAACCCTAACCACCGCCGAGCCGAAAGGCCGGCAAGTGGCCGTGGTGGGTTCGGGCCCGGCGGGGTTGACCTGCGCCTTCCAACTGGCTCGTCAGGGCTACGGGGTAAAAATATTTGAAGCTGCTTCCCGGCCCGGGGGCATGCTGGGGTTGGCCATCCCTGCTTACCGGCTGCCCCGGGAGGTACTGGACCGGGATATTCAAAACGTCACTGCTCTGGGGGTGAAGATCGCCACCAACACCAGGGTTAATAATATTGACAGTCTCCAAGAGCAGGGATTTGACGCAGTGTTCCTGGCCACCGGAACCCCCGGCAACGCCAGGTTGGGTGTGGCCGGCGAAAATCTTAACGGTGTGATAGGCGCCCTGGAATTCCTGCGCCGGGTCAATTTAGGCGAAGATGTAAATTTGCAAGGCCAAAAGGTGGTGGTCATTGGCGGCGGTAACGTGGCTATGGATGCCGCCCGGGTAGCGGCCCGTTTAGGCGCCGCGCAGGTCGCCCTGCATTACCGGCGCAGCCGGGAAGATATGCCGGCCCACGGCTGGGAAGTGGAAGCCGCCGGCGTGGAAGGCGTGGAGTTCCACTATTTCAGTGCCCCGGTAAAGTTTAATGGCCAAGATGGCCAACTTAATACGGTTGAATTAATACGCCTGGAACCGGGTGCACCCGACGCCGGCGGCAGGCCCAAACCGGTGCCGGTTCAAGGATCTGAACACCAAGTGGCGGCCGATTTAGTGATTACCGCCGTAGGCCTGGTGCCGCAAGCCGCAGGCTTGGCCGACGGGCTAAAGTTAAACCCCGACGGCACCGTGCTGGTCAATACCGATACCTTGCAGACAGCGGTGCCCCACGTGTTTGCCGGTGGCGACGTGGTGACCGGCCCGTCGATGATTGTTAATGCCGTGGCCCAGGGTAAAAAAGCCGCGTTTTATATTGACCGCTACCTACGCGGGGAGCAGTTGGCCGGGGTGAACTACGACGACAGGCTGCCCGTGGTGGATCAAAAAGAGGTCATGGGCAGGCAGCAAAGTTACAGTAACCTGCCGGCTGTGGGTACCAAGAACCAGAACGGTACAAATATGACCGGCCAAACTAGCGCTGGCAGCGTCACTGAACCCGCGCTCACCGAGGCAGAGGCGCGGTACAGCGCGGGCCGGTGCCTGGACTGCGGCGTGTGTTCGGAATGCAGCCAGTGTATTACCACCTGTCCGGCCAACGCCGTGGATATGGCGATGCGGGAGCGGGTGGAAGAGGTTGAAGCTGCTGCGGTGATTATGTCCACCGGATTCAAACTGTTTCCGGCTGAACTAAAAACCCAGTACGGTTACGGAACGTTAAAAAACGTCATTACCGGCATGCATATGGATCGCCTGTTGGCGCCCACCCGGCCCTATAACTCGGTGTTGCGCCCCGGCGACGGCAAGGTGCCCGATAATATCGCCTTTGTGCTGTGCACCGGATCCCGGGACTGCACGGTGGATAACCAACTGTGCTCCAGGGTGTGCTGTATGTATTCGGTGAAACATAACCAGCTGATTATGGGGGCGCTGCCCCTGGCCGACGTAACAGTTTATTACATGGATATCCGGGCTTTTAGCAAGGGTTACGATGAGTTTTACCAACAGGCCGAGGCGATGGGCGCCAATTTCGTGCGGGGTCGGATTGCCGGAATTGACGAAAATCAAGATGGCAACCTGGTGCTGCAGTATGAGGATATTGCCAACGGCGGTCAGACGGTCACCGCCGAACATGACCTGGTGGTGCTGTCAGTGGGCATGCTGCCCAATACCGATGCTTACGGTATCTTTTCCGGCGAGTCACTGCAAACCGATGACTTCTCCTTCGTCAAAGAAATGGATGAAGATATCGACCCGGGCCGAACCAGTATCGACGGGGTTTTTGTCGCGGGGACGGCCTCGGGGGCCAGAGATATTCCCGACTCCATCCTGCATGCGGGGGCGGCCGCGGCTCAGGCGGCGGCTTACGTGGAAAGGGCAAGGGTGAAAAGATGAGCGACAGAAGAATAGGTGTATATATCTGTCACTGTGGCGGAAACATTTCCGATTACGTCAATGTGGAAACGGTGCGGCAGGCAGTGGCCAACGAGCCGGGGGTGGTGGTGGCCAAAACCGCCATGTTCAGCTGCTCCGACGCTACCCAGCAGGAGATGATCCAGGACATCAGGGAGCAAAACCTGGACGGACTGGTGGTGGCCTCGTGCTCGCCCAAGCTGCACCTGCCTACTTTTCGGGAAGTGGCCAGACGGGCCGGGTTGAACCCTTACCGTTACACCCAGGTAAACATTCGGGAACAGTGTTCCTGGACCCACACCAACGACCACGCGGGGGCTACTGAAAAAGCCGTCCGGCTGGTGCGGGCCGGGATAGCCCGGACCAACCTGACCGACCCGCTGCAGCCCATTGTGATCGATACCGTGCCGGCGGTACTGGTAGTGGGCGCGGGTATTGCCGGTCTGCGGGCCGCCGTTGGCCTGGCCGACCTGGGTTTATCGGTTTACCTGGTGGAAAAATCACCGGCCCCCGGTGGCCGGGTGGGCGATTTTGGCGCCATGTACCCCCACGGCAAGAACGGCCGCCAATTGATTGACCGGCTGGTGGGCGAGGTGCGAAAAAGGGAACTGGTGACCTTGTTTACCAACGCCGAAATGGTGGCCAAATCGGGCACTATCGGCAGCTTTAACGTCAAAATCCGAGTCGGCGGTAAGGCACCCGGGGAGATTAACGTCGATGTGGGGGCCATTGTCGTGGCCACCGGTTTTGATAATTACCAGCCAGCGGCGGACGAGTACGGTTACGGTATGGATGGTGTAATCACCCTGCCGGAATTCAAAAAACTGCTGGATGATAACGCCGGGGAACTGGAGTACAACAGCCGGCAAGTAAAGAATATCGTTTATATCTACTGCGTAGGCAGCAGGCAACAGGACGGGGAAAACCCGAACAAATACTGCTCCCGCTACTGCTGCAACGCGGCGGTGCATGCATCGCTGCAGGTGTCCGAAAAAAGCCCCCGGGCGCACCAGTTCCACCTTTACCGGGACGTGCGCACCTACGGCAAGTACGAACTAATGTACAATGAGGCCCGGGAAAAAGGTGCAGTCTTCTGTGCTTTTGGCGGCGATGAGCCGCCGGAGGTGGTCAGCGGGCCAGACGGCAAATTAAAAGTAACTGTCCGGGATCTGCTCACTTACGGAGAAGAACTGGCCATACCCGCCGACCTGGTGGTGCTGGTCACCGGCATGGTGCCGGCAGCAAACAGCTGGCTGACCGAGCTGCTGAAACTGCCCCTGGGTCAAGACCGGTTCTTCAATGAGATCCACCCCAAGCTGCGCCCGGTGGAAACTATGGTGGACGGGGTATTCATCTGCGGCACCTGCCAGGGACCCAAGAATTCTGCTGAGAGTGTGGCCTCGGCGCTGGCAGCGGTTTCCCAGGGTGCCTCCATTCTAAAGAAGGGGTATGTGGAACTGGAACCACTAATCGCCGCGGTAGATCCCCAGGCTTGCGATCTATGCGGCGACTGCCTGGAAACCTGTCCCTACTCGGCCATTGAACAAGACACCGCGGCCATCAGGATTAACAGCGCCCAGTGCAAGGGCTGCGGCGGGTGTGCCCCGGTTTGCCCCAAAGGGGCCATTAACCTGAAAGGTTACACCGACGGCCAGGTCAAGTCCATGATTGATGCCCTGCTAAAGGAGATTTAAGAGTATGAGAGACGTACGGGAAATCATTCGCGAGGAAATGCTGATGCGGGATCGCGTGCTGGCCGTGCTTGAGGCTGGCCCCAAAACAGTGCCGGAAATTGCCGTTGCGCTGGGCCACCCGTCCGAAGAGGTCATGTTCTGGGTGATGGGTATGCGCAAGTACGGCGTGGTAGTGGAAACTGAAGAAGAAGACGGGTACTTCAAGTACCAAGCCGCAGCCGCCGGGGGTGAGCACTGATGGTGCAAGTTAACCCCGGATTTATAGACCAAGTCGGGCAAGCCAAGACGTTTAACGCCGCGGCGTGCATGAACTGCGGGGTCTGCAGCGCCGTCTGCCCCATGGGTATAGAACTCCTGCCCCGTAAACTGTTCAGATATGTACTGCTGGGTATGGAAGATAAAGTGCGGGACAATAGCGCCACCATTTATTCCTGCCTGTTGTGCAAAATGTGCGAAGTCAACTGCCCCGCCGGAGTGCACATCGCGGAAAACGTCAGGACTTTGCGCTATTACCTGTATAAGTAAGCGTAGGGGCACCTTTTGTGGGTGCCCGCATTGACGCGTAAAGCCACGGGTGAACCGGGCACTCGCGAGGGGTGCCCCTACGGGTGGTGCCATCCTGAGCGCAGCGAAGGATCTTAAAGAAAGATTCTTCACTGCGTTCAGAATGACCTAACCAACCAACTAACCAACCAACTAACCCCTAACGAACTAACCACTTACCAAATAACTACTCAAAGGAGCGAGGACTATGCCTTTGCCGACCGGCGATACCATTGGAATTTTAGCGGATAACCTGCGTCTCAGGAAGTCCGTGCTGCCCATCCCGGCGGGCGTGGCCACCCGGTGGTCCCGGGGCCTTAATCTGCCTCGGGGTGGGGAAACCGTACTGTACACCGGCATGATGTACCAGCTAATCCCCTACATCGCAGCCATAAGCAAGGCCCAGGGCAAGGTGGAAGATTCTCCGCTGGCCAATTTTGTCCGGTTGGGCCGGATGATTAACAAGGTGGTCAATATCTCGGGTTTCATGGCCCGGCCCGCCAGGGATATGCAGGTTCGGTACGACGGGATGCTGGTTGGGATAGCCCGTTTGCTGGAACAGGCCGGGGTGGAGTTTGGCTACCTTTATGAAGAGGAACTGTACTCTGGTGCCCTGGTATACGACCTGGGGGTAGACGACGTTTTTGCTCAGCACGCCCGGGAAGTTTATCAAACGTTTCGCAAAAAAGAGGTTAAAAACGTCATTACCGTGGATCCCCACACCACCAACATGCTGCGCTCGGTATACCCGCAACTGATTGAAGGTTACGACCTAAAGGTGCGCAGTTACCTGGAAGTGCTGGCCGAACGCCTGCCCGCCGCCGGGTCAGCACCGGGCGGTGCCGATGTGGTCATTCACGACTCGTGCGTGTACGCCAGGTACGAAAACATCATCGAGCCCCAGCGCAAACTGCTGGCCGCGGCCGGGATTAACGTCAAGGAACCCAGGGACTCAGGCAAATTCACCCTCTGCTGCGGCGGCCCGGCTGAATCACTGTTCCCCAAAAAGGCTCTGGAGCGGGCCGCCATACGGGTAGAACAACTGCAGGCCGTATCCCGGCAGGGCGTCACCATGTGCCCCATCTGCCTGGTCAACCTGCAAAAAGCCGCCGGCCCAGACATGAACCTCCGCGACATCTCCGAATATCTCATCGGGAGGCAGGCCTAAACAAATTTATACGAAGTATTATTTAGCACCTGTTTGGAAATGCTTTATAACTTTTCAATTGATAATAAACCTTAGATAAGTTGTCATCCTGAGCGTTAGCGAAGGATCTAAATTCTTCACTACGTTCAGTTAACATTAACGGGGGGGCAAGGGCTATGAATACTACTAAGAAAACAATCATTGTCTTTTCCGGCGATCTGGATAAGGTGATGGCAGCGTTTATCATTGCCAACGGCGCCGCCGCCATGGGCGACGACGTCACCATGTTTTTCACCTTCTGGGGACTCAACACCCTGCGCAAACCGGAAAAGGTGCCGGCCAAGAAAAGCTTTCTGCAGGCCATGTTCGGCGCCATGATGCCCCGGGGAGCGGATAAACTGGGCATCTCCAATATGAACTTCGGCGGCATGGGCGCCAAGATGATGAAAATAGTGATGAAGCAGCAGAACGTTACTTCGCTGCCCGAATTGATTAACTCCGCCCGGGAACAGGGTATTAAAATGATCGCCTGCACCATGTCCATGGATGTGATGGGCATCAGGGAAGAGGAATTGATGGACGGTCTGGAGTACGCCGGGGTGGCCACATACCTGGGTGAAGCTGACGAAGCAAATGTGAATTTGTTTATCTAAAAGGCAAACGAATATAACTTACCGGTTGTTATTTATAATTGACAAGATTCTTCACTTTGTTCAGATTAAGCTTGTCATCCTGAGCGTAGCGAAGGATCTAATCTTTAAGATTCTTCGCTGCGCTCAG
>JAENYQ010000002.1 GCA_016841675.1 Desulfotomaculum sp. | reverse complement strand
AGATCCTTCGCTGCGCTCAGGATGACAAGCTTAATTTGAACAGAGTGAATAATTTCATCTAAGGTTCTACAATGCCATGACGCTGTACCACTGAGTTAACGGTATAATCATAAAGAATTAAATGATCAGCTATGCGGTGGCGCGACAGCGCCCTTTATTTTATTATAAAAGGGAGCAAAGTCAATGTATTTAATCCTGTTAAGCCTGGGTGTAGGCATAGCGGTGGTTACCTGCGCCCGTTGTCACCGGAGAAAGCTCGGTTAGCCAACGCGGCTACCACGGTTGGGTTATTTGGTAGCTATATCACCTGGCGGTGCCACCACCATGGATACCACGCTGCCTCTGATCTCCAAAGCTACTAATGCAGACACCACTATAATTGCCATGGTGGGGCTGCTTTATAGGCGCTGGTGCCACTGCTGGTACCGCTGTTAATTGAACTTTAATGTAACTGGTTGGGAGTCAGGAGTTATGTAGGGGCACCCCTTGCGGGTGCCCGAATTATGATGCGGGGGACTGGGTAAACCGGGCACCCGCGGGGGGTGCCCCTGCAATATAGAATTTCATCCTCTGCTGATGCCGCGACAGCGGCATGGTGGTCTACCCTGAAAATAAAATTTGGGTTTTGTCATCCTGAGCGTAGCGAAGGATCTTAAGGATCTAGATTTCTCCCTTCGTTCGGAATGACAATAATAAAACAAAATTGGCTACTACCTTCAAAATAGACTTTAGGTTGTCATCCTGAGCGTAGCGAAGGATCTTAAGGATCTAGATTCTTCACTTCGTTAAAAATAACATAATACTGTCGCGCAGCCATGGATGCTTACCCGGCTATGGCAGGCCTAGTTCGGTCAATTTTTCTAATGTGGGGCGGCCGGTAGCGGGATCCCAGCCCCGGGCGCGATAGTATTCAGCAAGCGTTTCACGCACTTTTTCCCGCTCCAGTTTACGACCTGACGCGGGTCCGGCACCCAACGGTTCGTCATAGAACCGGGCGGGGTAGTCGCTGTCCGAAGGTTTTTCGCCGTGGCGGATATTAAACAGTTTCTGCAGATTCCAGGTTCGTTCACCGGCCCGCATAATCTCTTTAGCCGAGATGTCATTGCCGGTCAGCGACGAATACAGCCCGGCAATTAGAGTTGGCCCCACTGTATGCAGTACCGGCGGACGGATGCACAGCCCGGTGGAGTTGTATACCGAGATCAGGTCCTCGGACCACTTGGCCATTCTTGTGATATCCACATCTTTAGTTTGCCGGTCAAATACTTCCTGCTTGACTTTGGCGGGCATATCCAGGTTCTCATAAATTCCATCCGGTAAGCCGAATTTCTCTGTGTGGTAAGGCACCGGATTGTCATTGAAACGCAGGTTTTCCACTGGATTTCGAGTACGCAGGTGGTCACCCCCGCGAATGTTTGTGATGTAACCCAAGGTCCAGGTGGACCAGCGGCCCCGCGGATCCACCAAAAATGGTTCCAGGCCTTTAACGTGCACAGCTTTATTAGCCGCGCCGGGCAACTTAACCGATGCGCGCCGGGTACCTTCGGCCAGAATGTCGCCTATACCACGCCGGTGGGCGATGTCGTCCAGCAGCCGGAAAGCTCCTTCTTCGCTGCCCCAGGCCAATTGGTACCCCAGATCTTTTTCGCTTACGTGGCCATCTTGGTACAGCTGCATGGTCATGGCTACTGCGGCGGCAGCGGATACCATGTCCAGTCCCAGCCGCTGGCAAATTTCCGTGAGCTTAATCACGGCGGGTAGACTGCCTATATCGCAGCCGGCCCCGAAACCGATCACCGGGGTCACTTCCATATCTTTCATTTTCAGGCCGCTGTAAGGGCCGTCCTTAACTTCCACCCAGTGGCCGCAGGCGATGGGGCAGGCGATGCAGGCCACACCACGGTTGCTGTAGTGGTGCACCTGTTTGCGGCTGCGGGTTTCCACCCAACCGTCAATAACGCCGGCTTGAAAGTTCCGGCCCGGCAGGATGCCGAAATCCTGGTAGGGCAGGGTCACCAGCATAGTGCCGAAACGTTCGAAGGGACCGTAAAAAGGTGAAGCGTAGATGGCTTCACGGGTTGCAGTCACTGTTTTTATAAATTCTTTTACCTTGGCCACCCGGACAGGCCCGGTGCCGCGAACGGCAATTGCCTTGAGGTTTTTGGAACCCATTACCGCTCCTAGCCCGGTGCGTGCCCAGGCATCGTATGGTCCGTTTTCGATACTGGCAAAACGAACCAGGTTTTCACCCGCGGGCCCGATTGTTGCCACCTGGATGTTTTGATCCACCAATTCACGGCGTAATGCGGCGATGGTTTCCCAGGCGTCTTTACTCCACAGGTGGTCGGCAGCGATAATATTAGCCTGATGGTTGGTTATAACGATGGTGACCGGCCGGGCCGCCTTGCCCCGGATAATTATACCGTCATAACCTGCATATTTAAGTTCGCTGCCCCAGTAATTGCCGGAATTGGCGGTGCCGAACAGGCCGGTCGCGGGGGATAAGGTTGAAACTTCGGAACGGCTTGCTGTAGGGACATTGGTGCCTACCAGCACGCCTGCGTTAAACGCCAGAATGTTATCCGGTCCCAGGGGGTCGGTACCCGGCGGTATCTGGTCGTATAGTAGCCGGGCGTTAAAGCCGGCGCCGGCTATGTAATTGCGCTGCATTTGTTCATCTGGTGTGATCAAGCTGATGTGGTTTCTGGTCAGGTCGATGTCCAGTATTTGGCCGGCGTATCCGTAATTTTCATTGCTCATTTGGTCACCTCAATTTCCACCAGTTGCAGCGCACCCGAGGGGCATACCCGGGCGCACTGTTTGCATCCGTTGCAGGTGGAAGAAAAACACAGCTCAAAAACCCCGGCGAAGTCGTCTCTGTCTACGCGGATACTGGCCCGGGCAGGGTCGAAAACCCCATAGTGCACCAGCGAACAAGTAAGAACACAGGTGCTGCAGCCAATGCAGCGTTCCGGTTTAATAATCATTTCGGTTGCCATATGCATAACCACGACCTTGGGTAAATGTTCAAAAACTTTAGGTACTTAATTTAAGTTTAATATTTAACTGACTTTAATGAAATACCTTAAGAAAAAAATATTACCATATGAATGAATGATAAATGCAATGAGTTGCCATAAAATAGAAATTATTTACTGGGAATCTTTGTTGTTGCAGTTTATTTTATATTGGATTACGATAAAATATATAACCGAGGAGGGATATTTTACCTTGAAATTACCACAATTAAAAATAGGTCAACTAATTCCCAGGTATCCCATAGTTCAGGGTGGAATGGCTGTGCGTGTATCTACCTCATCGCTGGCAGCTGCGGTGGCCAATGCCGGAGGGATTGGAGTAATTGGGGCTTCCGGAATGGGTGTGGACGAGCTCAGGGATGAAATCCGGACAGCGCGACGGCTTTCCACAGGTATAATCGGTGTGAATATTATGTTTGCCATCCGTGATTTTGCTATTATGGCTCACGCGGCCATGGAAGAAAAAATAGATGTCATATTCACCGGGGCCGGTTTTTCCCGTGATATATTTGGTTGGGGGAAGGAAAGTGGCACACCTATTGTTTCAATAGTCTCCACCGGCAAAATGGCGTCTATAGCTGAAAGATGCGGTGCCGCTGCGGTAGTGGCCGAGGGCACAGAAGCGGGCGGACACCTGGGCACTAACCATTCCATTTTCGAAATATTAATTGACATTAAAAAATCGGTTAAAATTCCTGTTATAGCCGCTGGCGGCATTACCGACGGTTTTGGCGTAGCCCAGATGCTAAAATTAGGCGCAGACGGAGTTCAGATGGCCACCCGTTTCGTGCTCAGCAAAGAATGTGCAGTGGCCGATTCGTTTAAGCAAATGTATCTCAATGCCCAGGCAGAGGACGTGGTACTGGTGGAGAGCCCGGTGGGCATGCCTGGACGCGCGCTGCGCAATCCATTTGTAGATAAGCTGTTACTTGACTGTCAGCCAAAACCGGAGAAGTGTTTGAAATGCCTTAAACAATGTTCCAAGAAATATTGCATTATGGAGGTGCTGGAGAATTCACGTATCGGTAAGGTAGACGAAGGTTTGGTTTTCTGTGGGCAAAACGTTTATAAAATTAAGGAAATTCTTTCGGTGCCGGATATTTTTAGCAATATTTTAGCCGAAGTGGAGTCGGTGTCTTAACGTTTAGGTGGCATTGTCAGCATTAGGGGGGAGTATTGATGACTGAGCATAAGACTTATAGTTATAATAATTGGAAACCATTGTTGCATGAACCGGTTTTCCTGGCGCCGGGCGCCCGGGTCGTGGGGCGGGTGGAAATAGGTAAAAACTCAAGTGTATGGTACAACGTTGTAATTCGCGGTGACGTGGACGAGGTAAAGATAGGCTGCGGCACAAACATCCAGGACGGGGCTGTGGTACACGAGGACGAGGGCTACCCCTGCGTTGTGGGCGATAACGTAGTGGTGGGGCATAACGCTATCTTACACGGTTGCACCATTGAAGACAATGTGGTTATCGGTATGGGAGCCATAGTGTTGTCAGGGGCTAAAATTGGTGCCAACAGTGTGGTGGCCGCCGGCGCGCTGATCCCCGGCAGCAGAGAAATACCGCCCAATTCAATGGCGGTGGGAACGCCGGCCAAGGTGGTGCGGGAGTTGACACCTGAAGAGAAGAAGATATTCGGTGCATTGGCCAAACGCTACGAAAAAAGGGCCATGTGCTGCCTGGGACTGGGCGCAAGCCCCGATTTTTAAATACCTGATATTGTCCTTGACCAGGCTAAATTAATATACATAGATATGCACTTAATATGACAGCATCGCTTGGGTTTAATTGTACTCTGACTATTATTGTTTTATAATACAATTAATGATACAATTAATAAGCAGGTGTTTATAAATCAACCGTACCGGGAGGAAACAAGGATGTACGGCAATCCGGCCGGGGTTAATGCAAGCCCTTTAATTAAATCATGGCTTGTTTCAGCGAAAAATTATATTGAAGTGACCAAGCCTAGGTCGGTTTTTTTGCTTGTGTTTACGGCATTGGGGACCATGTTTTTGGCAGCGGCCGAATATGGCTTGAGTATGCCGGTTTTTACCAAGTCGCTTTTGGCTATCACCTTTGCCTGCTCCGGTGTTAATGCCGTTAGTTGTTACGTGGACCGGGACATTGACGCGATTATGGAGCGGACCAAACACAGGCCTATACCCTCGGGCAGAATAACGCCGCCTGTAAAGGCGCTGGTCTGGGGATTGGCCCAGTTTTTCGTTGCCCTGGCCATTGCTTATAGTCTTAACCTGGCTTCTTTTTTCTGCATTATCCTGGGGATGCTTGGCTATGTCGGTATTTACAGCCTGTGGTTCAAACGCATAAGTGCCTGGAACATCATTTTAGGTGGTTTTAGCGGTGGTTTGCCGGCTTTATTCGGATGGACGGCGGTGACCGGCAAGATGGAAACGCTGCCTATTCTAATTAGTCTGCTGGTGGTGCTGTGGATACCCAACCACATCTGGAATCTAGCTATTTTCTACCGCAACGACTACCGCAAAGTTGGTGTTCCCATGTTGCCGGTGGTTTGCGATGTAAAACGCACCTTATTGTATATTCTCCTTACTGTAGTGGCGATGTTCGCTCTTTCCATAGCTATTTATATAACGGGTGGGATGGGTAATATTTATCTGGTTACCGCTATTGTTTGCGGGTTGGCGGTTACGGCCGGAAACCTATATTTGTTTTTTATGCCGGAACACAAAAACGCTTGGTTTTTGTATAAGTTATCCAGTCCTTACCTGTTTTTGCTATTCTTAGGCATGATGCTGGATCGGTATCTCTAATATTAAAGAGGTAACCTGGAAATATAGACAACGGTTTGGAGTGTGCTTATTAATAACGTAATAACAATTGATTAAGCTAAGGGGGTGGAGTATCTGTGCAAGAAGACTTTCAAGATATGATTGATCATAATCAGAGTAGTTTCCTCAGGTCTGAACCTATGCTTAATGATATGGAAAAGGTGCTCATCAGGCAGGCAGGTTCCACGGTCCATTACCCTAAGGGGCACATTATTTTTGCCGCCGGCGATATCGCAGACCGGGTATACCTTATCGAAAGCGGTTGGGTTAAGATATACCGCCTCTCTACCGATGGCAGACGGGTAACTGTGGGTAGCATTCGCAGTCCGGGGGAAATGATGGCTCTGGCGGAAACGCTTTTAGGCGTTGAAAGGACCTGTTTTGCCGGGGCGATTAATGATGTGAGTTTGGTGGTAATGACCAAAAACAGATTCGAGGAACTTTTAGCCCAGCACCCTTTCCTGGCCATTAAGGTGGCCAAACTACTGGGAGCAAGGATGCGGGAAGCCGAGGCCATTATCCAGGAGATGGTCTGCTGGCAGGCACCGGGCAGGTTAGCCCTGATGTTGATGAAAATGGGCGAAAAAATGGGTGAGCCCACTAAAAATGGGACCAAGATTAACTTGCACCTGACCCATGAGGAAATAGCCAGCATGGTTGGTACATCGCGGCAAACTGTAACCTCGTTGTTGAATGCTTTCAAACAGGAAAAAAGCATTAGCTACGAAGGCCGGGTAATTAGGATCGAAAACCCAGATAAATTAGCTAAATGGATGGTCTAGTATCGGGGTCAGGCTCTTAACTTATTAACTTATTGCGAAGTTCGCAATAAGTTAATAAGTTAAGAGCCTGACCCCGTTTTGCTAATGTCATGAAGATGACATTTTTTTTGTCACCAAAACGACTTTAAGCTGTCACTTGGGCGACACCTATGGTTGGCTATTATTTGCTAAACTTATAATCATTATTAAGGATAGTGATTATTGACCCTTGATTCAGTGTTTTGCATATCATGTCGCTCAAATAGTATGAATTTATACTCATTTGAAAAACATAAAGGGGGAAGATAGCAACAGGTTTGAATTTGAAAAATAGTCATGTGATACTAAAAAATTGGGGTAAAGGGGGGTGATTTGCATGTCTGGTTTTGAACAGCTTTGGGACAAACTTTTTCATCCTAATAAAGCCAAACAAGAAGAGATCCAGAACAGGCTGAAAGAAATGCAAGAACTGTCTAAATTGGCGACGGAAATTGGCCAAAAGCAGATTTATAAAAATCTGCAGATCGAAATGAACGAACTTTTCATGAAATATCTGACTTATGCTTTCTTTGATGGATTACGTTTTATAGTTCCGCACTTTTTCTTGCTGGCCATTATTACCAGCAAAGTTAACTTTATATACTTGCCTGTTAATTTACCTTTACTTGGAAATGAAATTGGTATCGTGCTTTTGTATCCTGTAGTGGCTATCCTGGCTCATTTTGTTTACAAGAGATTTAGAAGTAAAAAATTGCAATTATCTTAGTGAAGTTACTACTATCAAATAGGGGGGAAAGTTTTAATGGATTTTGCAGTTTCTGGAGTAACCGTTAACCCGATTTTATTAATTTTATGGTCTCTGTTCGTTGGTTATGTGTTTTCCACCGTTGGTGCCGCTGGCGGTATCCTGGCCGGCGTGGGACACATCACTATCTTCGGTATCAAAAATGCCAATATGGTAAAACCCATGAACCAGGTGCTAACCCTGATTAGTCCCATGATTTCATCACCGCTTTACTTTAAGGAACGCCGGTTAGTTGTGCCTGCTGCCATTGCCCTGGGCCTTGGCGGCATCATAGGTGCCTTGATTGGTTCTTATTTGTCTTCAACTTACTTACCGGATATGAAAACTTATAAGCCGTTTTTTGGTGCTATTACCTTGTTCATAGCAATCAAGATTTGGACGGAAATGCTCCCCTCGGCACAGGAAAAACAAAAAACGGTTAAGAAAGCCAACAAGGCTTTCGAAAGTAAGGTTAAGGAATTAAAAGCTTCCGGTAAAATGAATGAACTGAAAGATATCGGTGTAAAATTTAGTGAGATGGGTGTGAGTAATACCTTTAGTTTTGCCGGTGAAACCTTTAAATACAATGTATTTTCTCCGTTCCTTGCCGGTGGCATTGTGGCTATCATCTCAGCTGCCCTAGGTGTTGGCGGTGGTTTCCTGCTGGTGCCGTACCTAAGCAGTATGCTGGGTTTCCCCATGTTTATTGTGGCCGGCACATCGGTGCTCTCCATCCTGGTATCCTCTGCCACCAGTATTGCAAACTACGTGCGTATGGGCAGCAGCCTTGACTTCGCTATGCTGGGCTTTGAAGTCGTGGGCGTAATCATTGGTTCCTACCTGGGGCCTGTTCTTTCCAAGTATATTAAGGGTCAATACCTGAAAGTATTCCTTGCTGTGATACTGACTTATATCGGCCTCCGTTACCTGCTTTCCGCTTTTGGTATCAGCATATAATTTAAAAAGTAATCTAATAATAAAACTGGGCTACGACCATTTGGTTGTCAACCCAGTTTAAATTTTTTAAAGTTCTATTTTAGTTAACGCGGCCAGTACATAATAATTAACACTCCGATTAAGGCAATTAAACCGCCGATTAAATCAAACCGGTCCGGGATTACCTGATCGATTTTCCAGCCCCATAGGATTGACAGTACGATAAAAATTCCGCCATATGCCGCATATACCCGGCCAAAGTTGGCCGGTTGCAGGGTTGGAATTACGCCATATAGTGCTAAAGTAAATGCCCCCATTAATCCCAGCCAGATGGCTTTATCTTCCCGCAGCCACAGCCACACCAGGTAACCGCCGCCGATTTCCAACAAACCGGCCAGTATAAAGTAAAATAAAGATTTGGCAATAATCACGGATATAGCCCCCCAAGTTTTTATTATTCAAAACTCAGATAATTGTACAATCTTTAGTGTAATTTTCATAATAATAGCTTCTAATGATCAGGAAAAGGCTTAAAGTCTTTTCCTTTACTGCTTTAATTTGTTCCTCGACCGCCCTTGTCCGCAATTAGGCCATTGCCATCTTAGCAGCATCCCCGGAGATAATACCAAACCTCAAACTAAATTTTTCCTAGGAGACACTTGCTAAAATATTTCTTGCTTGTTTAAATATAAACTGCTAATATGATGTTAAGTACCTAGGTGCGTCATGCACTTAGTGAAGCTAGTTAACTTGTTTTTGGGTATAACAATAAATATATCTGTTATGTTACCTTGCTGCTGGGAGGTTGGATATGGACGCGGGTAAACCAGCGGGCACAGTTAGTGTTTCCCTGGATAAAATGATTCAGCCCACACTGCTTTTGTTGATCTATAAAAAGCCATCTCATGGTTATGAGCTGATTCAGAACTTTAATGCCCTGGACCCTACTGAGATTGTAGAACCGGGTACCATTTACAGGAATTTAAGGCGTATGGAAAGCGATGGTTTAGTGGTATCTACCTGGGAAACATCAGCATCCGGGCCGGCCAGAAGGCAATACGAAATTACTACCCGGGGTAGTGAGTTGCTAAGAGAAGCGGTGGTCAGACTGGAACATCAAAAAAAACAGATCCAGGATTTTTTGCAGCTTTATCGCCAGCTTGAGAAGGAAGGTGGGAACCGTTGAAGAAGCACCCTGGTGCGTTAAAAATACTGCATGCCGGTGCACTTAGAAAACCGATGAAAGAATGCATTCACATTCTCCGGGAAAGTTATCCCGATTTGCCGGTTGAACTTGAATACGCCGGTTCCAGAGCCTGTGCCAAGGCTGTTGCCGGGGGCAAGGTGGTGGATATAATTGCCCTGGCCGATTACAAAGTGTTTAACGACATCTTAATCCCCGGGTTTGTGGACACATCTTTTGTGTTTGCCACCGATCAAATGGTATTGGCTTACGATGAGTTTTCCGCAGACAGCCAGACGATTAACGAGAGCAACTGGATGGACGTCTTGCTGAACGGTTCCGGTATCAAGTACGCCCGCTCCGATCACCGACTGGACCCCTGCGGTTACCGCACGCTGATGTTGTGGCAGCTTGCCGAGGAACACTACAATCTTCCAGGGTTGTACCGGCGGCTTGAAAGTGGCTGGAGCAATCTTTACCCCAAGTCCCTGGACGTGGCGGTGGCACTTTTGGAAGGCAAGATTGACTACGGTTTTGAATACTTTTCTGTAACCCGGCAGATGGGTTTTGCATATGTTCAGTTCCCGCCGGCGATTAACCTAAGCGACCCGCGGTTTGCTGACCAATATGCCCAAGCCAGGGTGGTTGTCGAGGGCAGCTATCCCGGGTTGGAGACCGAGATTACCGGGGCACCAATTGAGTTTGCGGTGGCGATTCCTAAAAACTCAAACCAAAAAGAGCTGGCCCGGGAATTTATAGAAATATTAACCGGTCCAAGAGGTGAATTAGTGCTGGAGGATAACGGGTTGATCCCTTGTTAAGTCATGTACTGCCAAAGATGGATTGATTAATAGGAGGTTAAAAGAATGTATTTTCCCGTATCGGGCGTTGAGGTGTCACCGATAATTCCGCCGCTGGTTGCTTTTTTGGTTTCTTCGCTGACCGCTTCAGCGGGCGTTTCGGGCGCTTTTATACTGTTGCCCTTCCAGATGAGCGTGCTTGGCTTTACCAGCCCGGCGGTGAGCCCTACCAACCTGATTTATAATATTGTGGCCATACCGGGCGGCCTGGCCAGGTTTATTCGGGATGGCCGAATGGCCTGGCCTTTAACCTGGGTGGTGTGTGTGGGGACGCTGCCGGGTGTATTTGTGGGGGCCTGGATCAGGATTAATTATTTGCCCGACCCCCGAGCTTTCAAGCTTTTCGCCGGATTGGTGCTGTTATATTTGGGGGCCAGGCTGCTTTACGAGTTATCGGGACGCTACCTGAAAAGTAAGGATCAGAACAAGGCGGTGGAACAGAAATTTAAAGCTAGGGTGGCGCAGTTAAAAGCAGAGAATAATTCGCGTATCGCCGCAGGCTTGCCTGAAGACGCCGTGGTCAAATCCAAATCCTTTACTTGGAAGAAAATTGAGTATGAATTCTGGGGGGAAACTTTTTCTTTCAGCACCACGGTGATATTTATTCTTTCTTTGGCGGTGGGCCTGGTAGGCGGCATATACGGTATTGGCGGCGGGGCTATCATTGCTCCCTTTGTGGTGTCGGTACTTGGTTTGCCGGTGTACACGGTGGCCGGGGCAGCCCTGGCGGGAACCTTTTTAACCTCTATTGCCGGCGTCATTTTTTACGCCATCCTAGACGTTTCCGGCGCCGTTGGGGCATCGGTAAACGTGTCCCCGGACTGGATGTTAGGTGCGCTGTTCGGCGTTGGGGGACTTTTGGGCACCTACTGTGGCGCTTACATCCAAAAATATCTGCCCGAGCGTATCGTGCGGGGCGTTTTGGGCCTGCTGATCACCGCCCTGGCCTTGCAATATATATGGCAGTATATTAAATAAGGCAACAATAGTGGTTAGGTCTTAACGAACTCTCACATAGTTATTAAATTTAGGCACCCCCAATATTCTCAATTTAATTAATTTGAGAATATTGGGGGTGCTTATTATTGACATGTTCAAGCATATTGCCAAAATTGAAAATGTGACTTATATATTCGCCTATCTCCCTGATCCGTTCCGCAATATGTTCGTTAATCACCTTACGGCGGTATTTGACCACGAGAACAAGGTGATAAGTAAGTTTAAATACTAAATGAAAATTGATATCAAGTTTCATAATCACACTCAACAGATCTAAACCATTGTTTCTCTCTACTGCCATGTTCAAGGTCTACAATTTACCAATCAGACTTGCAAAACGCTCGGTTGTCGTGTCAAAATAAACTTAGATTAGCTAGTTGCAGCAGAGGATTTGACAACCGGCGCTGAACAAGCCCCCTATCTTTGAACGAACATATTAGTCATTTTCTTTGTTTAGCCTGAGCACATTGTGCTAATGCTCTTTTAAAAAGAATTTTATAAAAAGGTGGAGTTAAAATGAGCACTAAGAATATGAGCTACCCGGATTTGGATGCACTTTTTTACCCCGGGTCCATAGCGGTAATTGGGGCTTCTGAAGACCATCGTAAGCCTGGCGGTATTGTACTGGATAGTTTGAAAGCCGGCGGTTTTAACGGAGCAATTTATCCGATTAACCCCAAGTACCAGGAATTGGGCGCCTGGAGCTGTTTTCCCGACATTGATTCGGTTCCCGGTCCAGTGGACCTGGTCATAATCACTGTGAAAACCCCATTGGTGCTAACCGCATTAGAAGCATGTGGTTCCAGGGGAGTTAAAGCCGCTATTGTTTTTAGCGCTGGCTTCGGTGAAACTGATGAGTCCGGCTCTGCGTTGCAGCACCAGTTAAAAAAAGTTGCTAACCGCTATGGTGTACGTTTATGCGGACCTAACACTATGGGGATTATCAACTATATGCACCATATGCATGCAAATTTTGTATTAGGTGATATTTTACCGTCCTGGGACGGGACGGTGAACTTTGGTATTGCACTAATCAGTCAAAGCGGTGGTGTAGGCTGCAGAATGCTGGCGGCATGCGCTGGGCATGGATTGGATGTGTCCGCCTATGTATGCACCGGCAACGAGGCTGTCACAGACTTTGCTGATTATTTAGTTTACCTGGTTCACAATCCCGGGGTGAAGATAATTGCCGCTTATATGGAAGGTGTTCGGGATGGGAAAAAACTTGGCCAAGCCATTGACCTAGCCCGGGCAGCCGGCAAACCAGTGGTAATTATGAAGACCGGCGGGAGCGAAATTTCGGCCCGGGCTGCCCACTCTCACACCGGCTCCCTGGCTGGCTCAGCGGTGGTGTACAGTTCTTTTTTTCAACAACAAGGTGTTATCGAAGTACAAAACATTAGAGATATGATGGGTGTGATAAGTTTATTGGCCACAGGAAGACGCCCTGACGGCGGTCGGGTGGCTATTATAGCCTCTTCCGGAGGCTATGCAGTGATGGCAGCCGACAAGTGCGCGGGGACAGGGCTGGAAGTGGTAGAACTAGGCGCGGAAACAAGCCGCCAAATGGCGGAGTACCTACCAGGTTATGCAACTTCGGTTAACCCGGTGGATTTCACTGGCGTGGATATAGTAACCCCTGGATTATTCAGACAGTGTGCTGCTATAGCGGCGGTGGACCCGTCTGTTGATGTGCTGCTCTTACTGAACTGGTTTAACGAAGAGGTGGATCCAGTAGGCCAGTTGCTTAGCTTGGCTAAGGATACCGATAAACCAATGGTTTGGGCCGGCCTTATTCCAGATTATGTTACGCCGGAGGTGGTTTCCAAAATAGTAACCAGCGGTATAGCCTTTATTGATGATTTTGAAACCGGGATCAGGGCGCTGGCCAGCGTGGCCCGTTATGAACAAAAGGTAAAGCATCAGGCCAGTGTTTTATTGACCAGTGAAGCACCTCCTGAATTAGTGGCTGGTTTTCGTTCTTTAAAAGAGGGAACCCTGCTGGGAGAGCGGGAGGTCAAGGAGTTGCTTGGTGCCTATGGAATTCCATCTGTGGCAGAAGTTGCAGCGGCTACGGCCCAAGAGGCAGTGCAAGCGGCCGCCAGGTTGGGCTACCCTGTGGTATTGAAAATTGATTCTCCGGATATTGCCCATAAAACGGAAGTAAGCGGTGTGCGGCTTAACCTTACAGATCCGGACCAGGTACGCCGAGCTTTCGCCGATGTAACCGGAGAGGCATCCAGACACTGCCCCGGTGCTGTTATTCGGGGTGTTTTGGTGCAAAATATGCTGCAGGGTGGCCTGGAAGTACTGGTGGGGCTTAGCCGGGACCCGGTTTTTGGGTTAACCCTAACCTTTGGTTTGGGCGGCATTTGGGTGGAAACGCTGCGGGATGTATCTTTACGTTTACTACCGGTGTCAGAAGATGATATTAGGGACATGATTCGTGAAATAAAGGCCTACCCGCTGTTGGCCGGTGCCCGGGGTAGTGCCCCGTATGATCTGGATGCGTTGGTACGGGTTATGCGTGGAGTAGCCAGGTTGGGTATGGACTGGCCTCAACTGGCCGAGTTGGATATAAATCCAATCTATCTTATGCCACAGGGTCAGGGGGCCTATGCTGTAGACGCTATGGCTGTAGTATAGGTAAGTAGCGCTATAAAGAACCTGGAGTTGTGCCATAACGCCGGGAAAGGAATATTAAAAAAAACTGGGATTGCATGATTTGAAGACAATGTCTTTATAACGCTGTAAAGACCTGTCTAGCAAAGTTTATCTCAGCCTGTCAAAAAGCGCGCCAAAGTTTGGTTTGATCGCGCTTTTTTTTAGATCCATATTTAATTAAGCATTTTACTATTTTCAAACTCTTGCTTAAATGCCAGTAATTTTTTACTGTCTTCAATCCTTTTTTGATGCATATCCTCTTGAATTTGTTTGGTTTCTTCAATGCCTTTGACGATTGTCTCCCATGACTTTTGCAGTGTTTCAATACTGACAAAACTACCGGAAGCCAGTTTGGCGGTCATTTTAGACTGTAAAGCAGTATTCTCGGCATTTCTTAAAAGCATTTCGTTTGTTTTATCATCCAAAGCTTGCATAGCTTTGGCTTGTACCGCCTGTCTTTTCAGCATGATTGATTGGATTAAACACTGCTTAAATATAGGCAGCGTAATAATAAAGGCCGAATTTATTTTACGAACTAAATTATAATTGCCGTTTTGAATAGCCTTAATACTGGGCATGGTTTGAATAGCGATATTTTCAGCTAACTTTAAATCATGAACCCGCTGTTCCATCATTTCCAACATCCGATTAGCATTGTTTACGGCTATCTGATCAAGCTGGTTACCACTGGTATCGGCTTTACTTTGCATTTCCGGAATTATGTTGCTTCTTACTTCATAAATAGCCAATTCCCCGGCGAAGATGTACTGTTCTAACATTTCGTAGTATTCCAGGTTTTTACCAAACATTTCTTCCAGAGTATCATTGGTTTTATTAATTTCAGACTCGTATTGCTTTAAAGTAACGTAAATCTTATCTACTTCGTCACCCATGGTGTGGTACTTCTTAAACAATGCTTCAATGGAGTCTTTGGCTTTGTTAAACAATTTGGTTAATAACCCTTGTTTCTTTTCTTCAAAATCCTTGATATCAAACTTGTCCATGATCTGGTTAAGTTGCATCAGCATATCGCCGGAATCTTCCACTTTGGTGGTTTCCATGCTGTGCAGAATCTGATCGGAAAACTTGGCTATTTCCTCAGTAATGTTTGCTCCAAAGGTCATAATTGTACTGGCCTGGTCAAGATCTATTTGGGCCAAAATGTTATCCACTTCCGGTGATTGTTGTACTTTAACCGCTACTTCCTGCTTTTGCTTTTCCAAGTCAAAAGGAACCGCTTCCACCGGCTGTTCGGGCTGTTTTGGCGACCTTGAAATTTTCAATTAAATTTCCTCCTTATCTTTTGTGAGAAATTGTTTAGGATAGCACTAAGTTTATTTTCTTCACTGGGCTGCTCTATGGTAATATCAGGTGCTATTAAATCCAATTGTATTGATGGCAGCTGATGGACATCTAATATTTCCTGCTTCAATTTGAGTTCAATGTTGTTATAGTTGGTTGGCGTAAAAATGGCAATATCTAGGCCAACGATGTTTAAAAAGGCTATAATTATTGCATCTTCAGTGCTAAAAACATCTTTGGTGCCATCGTAAATAACAAGTTTGGGTATTTCCATTGGATAATCAAAGGTTTCGACCAGGTTTAATATGTTTTCGTCCAAAGTCATAATGGTCATTAGTATTTTTAGTGGCAATTCTTTATTGTGATTAAGAAATACATCGGCTTTAATTAACTTTTCAATTTTGTTGACGATTAGTTCTTGCAATGAGGTTCTTAAATATCCGTATCGGTAAAAATCACTTTTAAATAGTTTCTCTCTATCGATTAAACCGGTATCATTGATTAAAAATGCGGATGCATATAAGTCCCGCTTATTGTAACTTATCTTCGTGAAGGGAACACTGGTTATTACGTGCGTATTTTTACTAGTCGCCAGCTGCCTATAATCATGCCAATATTGGTTTAACTCTGTATGGGTACCTTTTATCTTGGCAAAAAGGTTGGGCACATTTATTTTGTTATCGACCACTTTAAACTCGGGTCTAATTCTGGCTTCTTCGGACCAAAGGATTTTTAATTCATCATAAGTGGTTCTTAGTGTTACCGGTTTGGTCAGGCTGTTCTCAAACTGCCAGGGTTTAAACAACCCCGCATCCCCGTTGTAAATAACCTGTTGTATTTCCTGGGATGCCTTGTAGGCAACGGTAGTTTTTCTAACTTTACGTTCATGTTCCGGAAACTGTTCCAACTTCTTACTGTGCTCATTTTGAATAAGTCTGGTGAATTCTTGCTTAACATCAATTTGTTTAAAGAAATCATCTTTTTCTATGTTTGAATGAATATATAAAACATCACAACCGATTTTTGAAAAATAAAGTAACAAGTATATCTCGTGTTTTTTAATATCCCCGTAATATAAAATTTGGGGGTTATCTTTAAAATCAAATGATTTATAAAGGTATTTAAAGTAAATATTAATCCAGCCAATTATTTTCAAAGCAAAATTTTCTAGTTTGGCTGTGTTACTGTTGGGCTCTTGGGTACTAAAAAGGTCCATTATTTCTTGAAAAGCTGTTTTTATGGTATTGTTTAATGGTTGGCTGATGGTGGTGGGTAAGATTCCGGCATTAATTACCCTATTGATTAAAATATCCTTATCATTGCCATATAGAAGTGTTGCTCTGGCGTGATGTAGTTTAGACTTGTAAATGGTAATTTCATTATTATCTGGTATGGCTAATTGATTTGTAAATTTTAAAAATCCATTTGGTCTGCTGCTTAAAGCTTTATTCAACAGGTAAAGGTTATTATAATATTCGTCAACTGCTGTGTCGGTTGTCCCGTTTATGCCAATGTAGCGGTAAAAATAAACCGGTATAATTGGCGCAACATGACCTAGGTAGCCACTTCTTTTATTTAACGGCACCAGTATGTCTTTAAATATATCGCTGGAGTTTTTTAGTTTAACCACAGCGGCATGACCCGTTGTGGGCACTATTTGGCTTAATAGCTCCATATTGATCGGCTGTCTAGGTTTGCTAATTGCTTTTATTGGCGGGCTGTTAAGCTTAATCTTTATATTTCCTTCCCGGAGCATGGAGAACCGGTTATTTTGGTCTACCTTTCGGTAACCTTGATCGGAGTATGAGCTGATATATAAAACATCACAACCAATTTGTGATAACAAAATCAAGAAGTAAACCGAGTGTTTTTTAATGTCACCGTAATATAGTATTTTAGGATTCCAGGGGGACTTGGTTTTATATAGTTCCGGGATATACTCGTGCATCCAAAGAATTAATTTAGAAACAAAATTTTTAGTCATACCTGCATTGGCAGTATTTTCTTTTTTTAGATACTCGTCCAGGACAATTTTAAAAGAATTTTTTATTTCTACGGCCGGTGTAGGGTATAAATTATTTGTTTCCATGATATTACATATGTTTTCCGCCTGCGAATTATTAGCCGGAACGTTTAATGAAGCAAAAGCTTTATTTATATTATCGGTAAGTTGTTTATTAAAAGGAAGCGGAATTTTATCGATAAAATATAGGTAAAGGTTACCCAAATTTGCTAGTTTTTCATGTAGTAGGACTGTTTTGTTGATAAACTCAGTTTGGTTTTGGAAACCTATTATTCTATAAAAGTAAACATATCTTTTGTCATTATCCAGGGAACGTTCTTTTAATGGCAACAGTATATCATTATATATATCGTTGGATGGCTTCAAAACAATACGTTTATTTCTGCCTATTTCCATCAAGAACATACCCTTTCATTCTAATAGTTTGGATGTATGAACTTATTATAATAGTATATCCATGATTTGAAAACAAACAACCGAAGAATAACACTTACTGGCAGATGCTAAACCCTTAATTTTGGGCCTTATTTTAACATTATATGAATTTTACAATTGTAATAAATAATGGGGAAGCTACTATGCTTTGTTTCAGGAAATGCCGGAACTTTTGCCTGGTCAGGTACGTCTTATAAAAAACAACATTATAATTAGTTAATTAACGTACAACTTAAAAAGGGGCCGAGATTTACTTGGCAGTATAAATTCAGCTTCGGGAGGTATGGTTGGTGAAAAGAATTTTTATGCTGGTTATAGTGGTGACTGTATTAGGGTTGCTGGCACCAGGCGCGGTCCTAGCGGATACGCCCAAGATTAAACTGGGCAACGAGGTGTTGCTCGACAATTACCGTCACCTTATTGAAGGTAAGAATGTGGGTTTGGTGACCAACCAGACCGGAGTTAACAGCAAGGGGGATACCACCATTGATGTGTTGGCGAAAGACCGGTCGGTACGGCTGAAGGCGCTTTACGGGCCGGAACATGGTATTGACGGTAAGGCCGTTGCAGGTGCTTACGTATCTTCTTATACCCATCCTGAATTAGGTATCCCGGTGTACAGTCTTTATGGTACTACCAGGAAACCAACTGCAGAGATGTTAAAAAACATTGATGTGCTTCTTTTTGATATTCAGGACATTGGCTCCCGGACTTACACTTACATGTCCACACTAAATTATTGTATGCTAGCGGCCAAGGAGAATGGTAAACAGGTTATTGTGCTGGATCGTCCCAACCCGATGGGCGGGGTAATTGTTGAAGGACCGGTTTTGGAAGCAGGTTACGAAACATTTGTGGGTGTGGATAACTTGCCGATGGCCCACGGTATGACGGCCGGTGAGTTGGCTAAATTTTTCAACCGAAAAATCGGGGCCAACCTGCAAATAATACCTATGGAGGGCTGGACCAGGGAAATGATCTTCCAAGATACTGGATTATCCTGGGTCGGATCTTCACCGAGCATCAAGGACGGGGATATTGATGCGTTATTCGGGTACATGGCCACCGGTTTGGGAGAAGGTACGGGTGTAGGGCAGCAAGACTATTTCAAGTGGATTGGCGGCCTGGGGATTGACGCATCTAAGTTTGCCACTTTAATGAACGGGGCTGGCTTGCCCGGGGTGGTCTTTAAGCCTGAACAACGGGGGGAAAGAGGTGGTGTTAGGTTGAATATCACTGATTACCACCAATTCAACCCCGCTAAAACAGGCTTTTATGCTCTGGCCTATGCTCACTCTTTGAATAATTTTACGGTGCCCAAGAGTGGTCAGACCATGGTTATGTTTGATAAAATTATGGGCACCAACAAAGTAGGCCAGTGGCTGGAGCAGGGGCTGACCCCGCAACAATTAGTGCAGCAATACACCCCGGCTTTAAACCAATTCCAGGAAGAAAGGAAAAAATACCTTATTTACGGCACTGATACGCCACCGGACCATCCGGTCGACCAAGCCGGGATTCTCGTCTTTGTCGGAGGTAACCAGGTGCTGTTTGACTCCCCGCCTTTCGTAGATAGCAGCAACCGGTTAATAGTGCCGCTGCGGGCTATTACCGAAGCTATGGGTGCTCATGTTCAGTACGACCAGGTGGCGAAGGAAATTTACATTGGCGGCCACGGCAAGTCAGTGCTGTTCACCCTGAACAGCAGAACCGCCGTGGTTGACGGGGTAAGTAAAACAATGGACACCACCCCGGTGATCAAAAACAGCCGCACCATGGTACCCGCCCGCTACGTAGGCGAATTCCTCGGTGCGCAGGTAGACTGGGACTCCAGCCAACGCGTAGTCAAAATCAATTAAGTTAAGGGGTCAGGCCTGTCGTATAGTTACGACAGGCCTGACCCCCTCATGATTTGTTTGGCCCGGGCTACGATGGGGGCTTCCACCATTTGGCCTTCCAGTTGGATAACGGCGGTACCTGCGGCTTTGGCTGCCTCGTAGGCGGCTACTATTTTTTGCGCTGCGGCCACTTCATCAGCTGTGGGGCTAAACACTTCCAGTACCGGTCGCACCTGGGCCGGGTGAATCACCAGTTTACCCTGGAATCCCATTTTCCTGGCTCTTTTAGCGTCTTCCCGCAGGATATCAGTATCTTTGATAAAGGGGCAGACAGTATCCAGCGGCGTTTCGATGCCTGCCGCCCGGGAAGCATTAACCAGTTTGGCCCGGGCGTAAAACAGCTCGGTACCGTCCCCGGAATAGCTGGTCCAGATGTCTGCAGTGTAGTCATTGCCGCCAAAAGCCAGCTTTTTTACCCTGGGACAAGCTGAGGCGATGGCGCCCGCGTTTTCGATACCGCGGGCGCTTTCAATAAATGGCACGAGTTCCGTGCTGCCGCGTACCAGGCCCCGCTCCTCTTCCAACAGCCCCGTGAGCCAGCTCACCTTACGCACGTCTTCTGCTGTTTCGGCCTTGGCGAGCATTATTCCGGCCAGACCGGTGCGGACCACTACCTGCAAGTCCCGCAGTCCGTGTCTGGTTTCTACGCCGTTAATTCGTACATAGGTAGGCGGTAACCCGGGTGATTGGAACACTTCTTGCACCACCTGCCTGGCCCGGTCCTTTTCACCGGGAGCTACGGCATCTTCCAGATCCAGGATGACAGCATCGGCACCCGATAAAAACGCTTGGTCAATTTTTCTCCGGTCTATGCCGGGAGCAAATAAAAGGCATCTGAGCATGGTCATGTGACTTTCCATCCTTCCCGTGGTAAAATTGGTTAATATTATTGTTCGCTGGGCCAGATATTTATTCCTGTTTTAAATGGACGGGAGGTTTTCTAGGATGCCGGACATTGCTTTTGACAAGGTAATTAGCTTTCTGGCGGAAAAAGAGACGTCTGATTCGGGCAGTGACGACTTGGCCGGGCTGCACGACATTATGCTGATGTGCCGGGACAGCTTTATGGCCGAGGTTACCAGGAGGCAGGTTAAGAATCATGTACCTGAGGTGTTGGAAGAGGGCGAGGAAGAGGATGAGGACCGGGTGTTTGGTGAGTTGCGCCGTTTGCCCAAGGGTGGCGTAATTGTTAGCAATGATGGCCGTGAAGTATTTGTTCCCGAGGTATGGGTACGTAACCTGGGCATGGATCACGGAGACATCGTTTCTGCCGTCCCGCTGGGTATGATCGGTCAGTCGCCGCTGTTTGAGTTTACCGTTGAGGAGCGCCGTGGTTTGGATTATGAATCTGACCGGATTAGTTTGATTGGCCCTGTATCGTTCCACGGTGGCGAATGGTTTGTTTACAGTGCGGAAGAGGAAGAATTAATTACGCTAAAACCTAAGGAAGTGCGCAGCCTGGGACTGTACGAAGGTGATTTGGTGGAGGTGGCGTACCCGGACGGCGATATATCCGCTGCCCGGGTGGCTTGGAAATTTGACCCGGACGACCCATACCTGGACGATCTAGCGCCGGGCCCCGGGCCCCGTAAACGCACGGTTAAAAAACAGCTGCCCAGAGACGTAGCCGACCCGGTGTTGGCCGGTAAAACGGTGCTGGTGGTGGGTGGTGATCTGTATAAAGATGCGTACCGGCTAAACTTCGAACGCCGGGGCGCCAAACTACTCTGGGAAACCGGTTTCCAGGGTGGCCAAGGTAAAAACATTGAATCCAAGGTGCGGTCGGCTAACGTGGCGGTGCTGGTGACGGACATGGCCTCACATCGCCTGCCGGATATCGAGTCAATGTGCAAAAGACACCGCAAACCCTTTGTCTACGCATCATCCCGTGGTTCATCCGGTGTGGTGCGGTCCAGCCAGCAGGCGTTGATCAAGGCCGGCAAATAAGGCAGCACTTTTTGTTCCATTTATTAGGCCTGGCTATTAAACTATGCTTTAAAAAATTTAGGATTTTTTGCATAGTAAAAAGAGGATAATTACCGGTAAAGGTAGAAATTTCCCGGTAGTTTTTTCTGCAAGGGGCCTAATAACCAATTGGGTACGAGCTATAAGGAACAAGAAGGTGTTGGCCTTGTTTGAAATGGAAAGAAAACATCAGCTGGTTTTATTAATCATGGCAGCCCTGATACTGTTTGGCGCCGGTTTCAAATACGCACAGGTTCGCGGAGACCAGGCAAATAACAACCTAATAGTTACTGATGTCAGTGCATCCGGTGCCGGGGAAACAAACCATGTGGACGAGAAGGAGCTTAAACCACAGGAGATCATGGTTCACGTGGCAGGGCAAGTACAACACCCGGGTGTTTACCGTCTTACTGCCGATTCCCGGGTGGTGGATGCAGTCAACCTGGCCGGACCCACTGATGCATCAGCATTGGATTACCTGAACCTGGCTGCGCCGTTGCAGGACGGCAGTCAAATTATAGTGTACGGCAAGGATGAGTTGGGTAACCAGGCCTTGCCGGCAGGTTCACCCTTGCCAAAACAACAATTGGCCGGGTTTGTTGATTCATCAGGGCTGATTAACATCAACACTGCCGGGCAGGCACAGCTCGAAGAACTGCCGGGTATTGGCCCTGCGTTGGCTCAACGGATTATTGACCACCGGACTAAAAACGGGCCCTTCCTTTCTACTGAAGATATAATGGCTGTTTCAGGGATTGGTGAAAAACGCTATGAACAGCTCAAAGATATAATAACCGTTTATTGAAGCCTACCGTAGTATCTCCTGAAAAGGTTTAGTAATGGTGCGTAATCCCTTACAATTTTTATTTTTAGTGCCCTACAGAGGCAAACAGCCATCCTGAGCGTTAACGAAGAATTTAGATTCTTTACTTCGTTCAGAATTACCACGCGTACCCGCACCACGATAAACGAATACAACTTACTGGTTGTTATTTATAATTGACAAAATTATTCACTCTGTTCAAATTAAGTTTGTCATCCTGAGCGCAGCGAAGGATCTGGTTTTAAGATTCTTCACTTCGTTCAGAATGACACGACGCTGTACCACTTACTGAGTTAACGGTATAACCATGCATAGTTTTGACGGGAGTTTAGAGGGAACTTCCGTAGTATTACCAAAGGTAACAAAAACTACCTGCGCACTTGGCGCCGGGGGTTTTTTTATGGTGGGGGAAGGGGAACAATGTTGATAAATGTAATAGAATCAAGCCGGGGGAGCAATTATGCCCGGTTCTTTTTCCTGCCCTTTTATAAGATGTCGTGTAGTAAACATTTTTTTGTCGGCACAGTGACAATTTTCTTGTCACTGCGCTGACATCGGGGAAGCCATAAATTTGATATTTTTTATTATAACAATAAGTTATTTATAAGATAACCGAAGGTAATACAACTACTTAAAAACTATATTTAAATTTTACACTTACCGGAGAGCGTGGACGTGGTGAAACAAAGCAGATGGACAGATTATTTAAAATGGGGGGATTTCGGTTGCTGCTAAATGTTAAAGGTTTGTCTGAAAAGGAACAGCTAACCTATTCTGAAATGGGTGAGGCCCTTGAGTATTTATACAAGCTGGATTACCATCCGGTAGCTGTAAAATTTTTCTGGAATCGTGAAGAGTACGATAATTTTCAGGCTGAGAAACTACCCGGTCCCAAAATGACAGTTTGCCAGATTGCTTTGGCTGCCCGGATGAACGACTATATCATCAAAGCCGATGAGGAAAACCTGTTGTGCGGTAACGCCAAAACCTGTTTGGGTTTTCGTGAGGCCAGCGATGAGGAAGTTGAAGGTCATGTGAAGTATACCGCGGACTGGGATTGGGCCAAGGAATGCCTGCTGGCTAAACCGATGCTGCCGGTGGGGCAGCTAAAAGGTTTTGCCATGGCCCCGCTGCATAAGTCACCGTATGAACCCGACGTGGTATTCATGGTGGTTAATCCGCTGCAAGCTTACCATATCCTAAACGATTACATAGGTGGGACCAAGTCCAGCCCCACCTTACAGTTCAACCACACGGTAAACTCGGCTGTATGCGGCGGCATGGTATGGTCTTATAAAGAAGAAAAGCCCAACATGAACACAATGTGCGCCGGTAGTTACACCTCCGGCAAGACTGAAAAAGGTGAAGTAAACCTGTACATTCCCGGCAAAGATATCGCTGCAGTGGTTAAACAATTAGCCCGGCGGATTGCTAATTACGGCGGTGCTTCCATGATTGGCTCCCCGGGACAGGAATGGCCGGGACTGCATGTTTGTAAGAAATGTCCGATGGTCAAATACAAAGACGCCCAGCCATCTACATTGGTTCAACTTCGTGCTACCTCCGAAGTTTAAGTATAAGGATACCTGGTAATTCTTACAACCTATAAATAAAGTTACGGCTTCACAAAGGCGGGTATTATTTTTATACCCGCCTTTTTATCGTTAAAGGGGACAGGCTGCTTTTTTCGGTTTTTGAAAGAAGATGCCTATCCCCTTTTTGTTTTAATTTTATGCAAATTTGAAATCCATTAATGATTCATAGTATAATTTTGTTAATTTTTACTGTACATTAACTAGTTAAAATATATTTGGAGGCGCAAATGAACCGGCCCTTGCTAGCAATAACCATATGCTTCGCCCTGGGTGTGTTGTTCAATTCCCTGTTAGCGGTAGAGTCTGGAATAGTTCTTGCCGCGGTCCTGGTTGCCTGCTGCCTGGCCCTGGCTTGTTATGTCCTGCACCGGCGTGAGGGGGTAGTGGTAATATGGCTGCTTTTTTTGTTTCTGGGGTGGTTTTGGGCCGGTGTAGGTGAAAAGACCGCCGGCCAGGGGCCGGAACAATATGCCGGTCATTATGTTACCCTCGAAGGGACTGTGGACTCCGAACCCCAATATGGCAGCGGTGGGGAGGATGCTGTTTATATATTGGCGGCCAGGGCTGTGTACCTGGGTGAGCGTCGGGTGGAAACCACAGGGCTGGTCCAGGTTAAAGTTAAGGGCGGCGGGCCGGTTTTCAGTTACGGCGAGCAACTTAGGGCTGATGGTTTTGTTTACCGGCCCCGGGAACCGGGCAATTTTGGGGCGTTCAATTACCGGGATTACCTGGAACGACGCGGCATCCACTGCCTGATGACGGTAATGGGACCGGAACATATCCGCATTGTGGCGAGCGAGGGGGGCCGGGTATCACTGATGGGATTGGCCCTGGAATCTAAAAGCACTCTGTGGCAGGTAGCCGACGCTACCCTGGATCCAAGACAGTCGGCAGTGCTGGGCGGTATGCTTTTTGGTAGCCGGGATCGCATAGACCGGGCGACAAATGATATTTTTGCCGAAACCGGAGTGGCTCATGTACTCTGCGTCAGCGGCCTGCACGTTGGCTTTGTGCTGGCCGGGGTGTTTTTGGTTGCCGCCGCCTTCGGTCTACCTAGGCGCGCCTATTTATTGATCCTGGTGCCGGTGCTGACCTTTTATGCCGTAATGACCGGGTTGGGGCCGGCAGTGTTCAGGGCCAGCGTCATGGCGGTGCTGGTGCTGGCAGCGGCGCTGCTGGGTAGGGAAAGGGACTGGCCCACCGCCTTGGCTTTGGCGGCGGGCCTTCTGTTATTGATTAACCCTCTGTACATACATGAACTGGGTTTTCAACTTTCCTTCGCCGCCACTTGGGGGATCCTGTATCTGGGCCCGCTGCTGGGAGAATTTTTTAGAATCAGATTTTCGCTACCCCATTGGATGGCTATTCCTTTGCAAGTTACTATGGCCGCCCAGTTAGCCACCATGCCGCTGTTAGTATATCATTTCAACTTGATTTCGTTTATTGCCCCATTGGCTAACCTGCTGCTGGTGCCTTTGGTGGGGGTAATAATGCTGGCCGGATTTACGGGGTGCGTTGCGGGGCTGATTTTTCTGCCGGCCGCGGAATTAATCAATGCCAGTACAGGTGCACTTATTGACCTTTTCCTGGCCCTGGCCGGACTGTTGAATGGTATACCGGGCGGAGCTGCCTATGTGGCCACTCCACCTTGGCTGGCGGTGCCGCTGTGGTATCTAGGCCTGGTGCTGGTGGTGGAAACGGTGCGGGGCCGGATTAAACTCCCCGGTATCAATCGGCTGGGAAAAATCGGCCCGATGGTGGCCGGGGTTTTGCTGATGCTTGTCTTAATTTGGCCCTGGAGCGGAACCGGTGGTCGGATGCAGGTGCATTTTTTGGATGTGGGGCAGGGAGACAGTATACTGGTCCGTTTCCCGGGCGGCAAAGCAATGCTGGTGGATACTGGCGGTCGTCCGGGTGAACCGGATGAAGTCCGGATGACAGGAGATGCTGTAGTGGTGCCGTACCTGCACAACCTGGGGATTAACCGGCTGAACGCGCTGGTGATTACCCACCCTCATGAAGACCACGCCGGTGGCGTACCGGCGGTGTTGGAAAAGCTTAAAGTCGATGCCCTGGTTATTACTGATGCCCCGGGCTATGATGATATTATTGCCCTGGCCGAAAGTTTCCGGGTACCTGTATATCGTACCGGTACCGGCCAAACGCTGCAGTTGGATGAAATGGTGGATGTTCTGGTGCTGGCCCCGGGCCGGGGCGATGCTGTGACCGGCCTAAGCTCTAACGACGCTTCCCTGGTTTTACGTCTGGATTACAGAGACAGTTCTTTTTTGTTAACCGGGGATATAGAGGAACAAGCTCAGCAGCTGCTTTTGGCCAGTGGTGCGGAATTGCAGTCAGACGTGTTTAAGGTCCCCCATCACGGCAGCCGTTTTTATGAACCCCGATTTTTTAATGAAGTAGCTCCCGATTTTGCGGTCATCCAGGTGGGTGAAAATAACCGGTTTAGTCACCCGGCGGCGGTCACCATTGAGACATTGATGTCCACTGACACTATGGTACTGCGTACCGACAGGCACGGAGCCGTACTGATTACCACTCAGGGAGAAAGTTTTAAAGTGCAGACTGCTAAAACGCCATCGAATTGACACTAATTTTATCTCGTCCGGGGCAACCTAGTTAGTAGTTAGTGTCTCCTGAAAAAGGATTGGTTAGGGGCTTGGTGTTATCTACAGGATGCTACTCGGCTTTTATACTTGAACGAGCTCCTACGCATCCTTCCGATAACACCAAACCCCACCGAAATGGTTTTCAATGGCACTAATCTAAGCATGTAAAAACAACGGAGGGATTCTTCGTGTACGATACTGTCATCATAGGTATGGGCCCGGCGGGAATGACGGCTGCGGTTTACGCAGCGCGTAAAAAAATGAACACCATGCTGGTGGGCAAGGAGTACGGAGGTCAGGTGGCCTGGACCTCGGAAGTGGAAAATTATATGGGTTTCCAGATGATTAGCGGTCCGGGGCTGATGGATAAGTTTGAAGAACAGGTGAAGCACTACCCGGTGGAAAGAAAACAGTCGGAAGTGATCCGGGTTGAAAAAGAGAGTGACCATTTTGTCGTCCGGTGCAAGGATGGAGAGGAATACCGGTGCCGCACTGTGATTTACTCGGCCGGGAAGTATCCGCGCCGGTTGAACGTCCCCGGGGAAAAAAAATTCACCGGCCAGGGCGTGAGTTACTGCGCTGTCTGCGATGGGCCATTTTTCGAGGGCAAATCGGTGGCGGTTATCGGAGGCGGCAATTCCGCCCTGGAGGCCGTAATTGATATGCTTAAAATAGCTGTACACGTTTACGTGGTGTCAATTGAAGATTGGAGCGCGGACCCGGTGCTTGCCGAGCGGGCCCTACAAGCCCCAAACATTACGGTGCTAAAGGGGTACCAGACACTTTCCATTAATGGTGAGCGGAACGTGCGCAGCATCACGATCCGCTCCCTGGCATCAGGAGCGGAGAAGGAATTGGCGGTGGAAGGGGTGTTTGTCGAAATAGGTACGATGCCCAGCAACGCACCGGTTAAGGAATTGGTGCAAATAAACAAACTGGGCGAAATAGAGGTGGACTGCAGCTGTAACACCAACGTGCCAGGCTTTTTTGCTGCCGGAGACGTAACGAATATACCGGAAAAACAAGTCATCGTAGCCGCCGGCGAAGGTGCCAAGGCCGCTATAGGAGCTTACCGGCACCTGCTCACCAGCACCCCATAAAAAAGGGGACAGGCTACTTTTTACCTTTTCTGACCTTAGTGCCTATTTAATGTGATCAGTTACTCAAACTGTGGATCGGGGCCGGGATCCTGCCCCCGCGGGCGATAAAAATGCTGGCGGAAAAAGGATGCACCAACATTACCGGTGCCCGGCCCAACAGACCTCCAAATTCCACGTAGTCACCCACCTTTTTACCCGGTGCGGGGATAATCCGCACCGCGGTGGTTTTCTGGTTAATCACCCCGATGGCCATCTCATCGGCGATGATGGCAGATATAGTATCGGCGCTGGTGTCGCCGGGAACGGCAACCATGTCCAGCCCCACCGAGCAAACGCAGGTCATGGCTTCCAACTTGTCCAGGTGCAGTGCATTTTCCTCCACCGCCCTAATCATCCCGGCGTCTTCGCTGACCGGGATAAAAGCGCCGGACAGCCCGCCCACATAGGAAGACGCCATGGCGCCGCCCTTTTTCACCGCATCATTTAAAAGGGCCAGCGCCGCTGTGGTGCCGTGGGTACCACACCTTTCCAGCCCCATAGCCTCAAGTATTTCGGCCACGCTGTCACCCACCGCCGGAGTGGGGGCCAGGGAAATATCCACGATACCAAAGGGCATGCCCAGCCGCTCGGCGGCTGTCCGGCCCACCAACTCACCCATGCGGGTAATTTTAAAAGCCGTTTTTTTGATGGTTTCGGCCAGGGCACCGAAGTCCGCCCCGTTTAGGCGCTCCACCGCCCGCTTGACTACTCCGGGGCCGCTAATGCCCACATTAATTACCACTTCCGGTTCTCCAATTCCGTGAAAGGCGCCGGCCATGAAAGGGTTGTCCTCCGGGACATTGGCGAAAACCACCAATTTGGCGCAGCCCAGGCCGTCCCGGTCCGCAGTTCGCCCGGCGGTATCCTTAATTATCCGGCCCATCAGGGCCACGGCGTCCATGTTGATGCCTGCCTTGGTGGTGGCCACGTTTACCGAGGCACACACCCGCTCGGTGCCCGCCAGGGCTGCGGGGATGGTGGCCAGCAGTTTACTGTCACCCCCGGTGATGCCCTTGTGCACCAGGGCGGAAAACCCGCCGATAAAGTTGACTCCCACCTCGGCTGCCGCCCGGTCCATGGTTTCGGCAAACAGCATGTAATGGTCAGCCCGGCTGCACTCGGCCACAATTGAAATAGGCGTGACGGAAATGCGTTTGTTTACGATGGGCAGTCCGTATTCCCTGGCGATCGATTCCCCCACAGACACCAGGTTGCCGGCCAGGCGGGTAATTTTTTCATAAATTTTGTCACATGCGGCCCGGGGATCTGCATCGGCACAGTCACGCAAACTGATGCCCATGGTGATGGTGCGGATATCCAGGTGCTCTTCCTGAACCATTTTAACGGTTTCCATTATTTCTTGTACGGTTAGCAAAACAGCCAGCCCCCTATAACCTGTGCATGAATTTGAATGCGTCTTCGTGTTGGGCGTCGATGCGAATGCCTAGTGCAGTCCCCTTGGCGTTAAGGCGGTCTTTAAGCTCCAGTAAGTCGGTGGTGCTTTTGCCCATGTCTCCTATTAGTACCATAACCAGGAATTCCTGCATGATGGTCTGGCTGATATCCAATATATTGACGTTGTTTTCCGCCATTATGCCGGTGACCCCGGCGATTATACCGACCCGGTCAGGACCGATGACAGTGACGATTACACGATTACCCGGGTTTTGGTCTAAATTAAGATATTTCATGTTGTGAACACCTCTCCCGCAAGTTTAACTATTATTAAAGCACTACGTCGAGGACAGCCACCGCCCGTACCGGGGAACCGTCGGCCGCTTCTATTTTTAACGGGAAACAATACAAGGTAAACTTTTTTCCTGCCAGACTCTTTAGATTGGTCAGGTTTTCAATGATCACCATACCGCGGTTGAGCAGAATCTTATGGATAGTAAATTCGGTGGTGTGCACTGGGTCAACCGAGATGGCGTCAATACCAACACCTTTAATCCCCCGCGCCGCCAGTTGGTGTGCTGTTTCCGGTGCCAGAACGGGAAAACCGTCAAAGTAGTCGGGCTCGCTCCATTTATGATACCACCCGGTGTAAAAGATAACAAAATCTACTTTGTCTTCACCCAAAGTGTCCAGCAGTTGTAAAGGTATTTCCAGTCCCGGGGTGCCGGTGGCGTCAATGACCGTCGCCGATCCGCAAAAATGCTCCAGGGGCAGGCGGTCCAGGGTTACACCGTTTTTTAGTATATGGGCCGGGCTGTCCAGGTGGGTGCCGGTGTGGGAATATAGCGTCAGCTTGCGCTCGTTGAAGCCATCTTGCTCAATGGTGCACGGCTGGCTGATTAATGGTGGTTCGGTACCGGGGTAAACCGGCATACCCGGCGATATGGTTTGGGTTAAATCTATATAACGCATTAATACCCTTCTTTCCTAGCTAAAAATTACCCTAATCGCTGTCGTAGGGGTACGATTAAAAACCCTACTGTGATGTTATCTAAGCGCGTTAGTCACTTCGCTAACGCATGACAGGAGGCAATTTCTGAGCATATATTTTCACTACTGCCGGTGTCATAACGGCTACTTGGTGCCCTATCCTTAAAATCTACCACTTATCGGTGAGTTTTTCCGCAGCCAGCAGGGCGGCATTGTATACTTGACGCAGGGGTACGCCTTTTTCCAGCGCCAGGGCTTTGCAATCTTCAAATTCCGGCATGTACCGGGCCGGTTTTTGCAGGTTTGTGGTGAAAGCAGCCTTAACGCGTACCAGACCGTACCCGGTTTGCACCGTGGAAAACCCCCGCCGCAGAAGGAACCGCTGTTCAGTACGCATGCGTATCCCCAGACTGGTGGTTTCGGTGAGGATGACTGTTAGGATGTGTTCCAGATTCCGGTCATCGTCCGGGGCAAGTACAGTCAGCATAACACCGGGGCGCCCCTTTTTCATAATTATCGGCTTGAGGTAGGCGTCCAGTGCCCCTTCAGCCAACAGTTTATCTATGATGTAAGGGTAAAATTCCGGGTTCATGTCGTCTATGGCTGTCTCTAAAACCCGTACGTTATCCCTGATGAAGTTCACTTGATCCATAACAAGGCTGCACCCCTCCGGTCCATTTTAAACCTCCATGAATATGGCTATTTCTCCATTAAAAACTATTTCATGACAGCCTCATGTCAAAAGCTATTTTCTCATTAAACTAACATGGGCCGGTTCACAACCGAGCATGAAGGATGCTAGCCCAAGGGTAACTTCGTATTACAGTACTAACGACTAATGCAATAATTATACCTTTTTCCTCAGTAAAAGGAAGGGCGGAGTACTTTGCTGCGAATTAACTGGCAGGCGTGAGCAAATTGGTTGGAATTGTATTTAAAATGTAATTAAATGTGCACTGGACTGGCATCATAACATTAAGTATAATACAAGAAAGACTCATTAATATGGTTTTTAACGCTAGTACATGTTGTTAATGACCATAAAACTGTTCCAATAGCGAACAATTGTTCCCAAAAAACGGGGTGGAAAAACATCAAAGTTGAGTTGCGAGTTTTTAGCGGTCTGGAAAAATTCATGCCCCACAAACGTTTTGGAGAACCTCTGGGGGTTGAGCTGGAGCACGGCAGCACCATTAAGGACCTGTTGGAAAAAATGGGGATACCCCAAGACCAGGTATTTAACATACTGGTGGACGGCCGGCACCAGACTTTTGACAACGTCCTGAACGAGGGAGAAAGAGTATCACTTTTTCCACCGGTAGGGGGCGGATAGTTTGGCTCAGTATAATAACATTGATTGCGGTTGTTTATTTAAACCCGGTTATAAAATATGGCTGGAAAAAGATGATGGCGTTCAGGGTGACGGTTTTTTTCAACTGCTTGAGCAAATAGAAAAAAACGGTACCATAGCCGCAGCCGCCGAATCCATGGGGATGTCCTACCGAGCTGCTTGGGGCAAAATCAAGAAGACGGAAAAGCAGTGGGGCATATCCCTGGTTACAACCAAAGTGGGCGGTGACACCGGCGGGGGGGCTAGCCTTACACCACAAGCTTTAAACTTGTTGCAGCGATTTTTTAGGTTCAGGCAGGATGTTGATCAAGAAATAGCGAAAATATTTAAACGTGATTTTATCGATTAATTTTTTTACCCCCGTTATGCTCAGTTAAACATATTGATATGGTTTCGAACATTAGCAGTGATTGTTCGAACATCAACTTGAAGGCGAGGGTATTCTTTGGAACTGTTACTACAAGGTTTGGCCAAGGTATGGGGCGACCCACAGGTACTGGAAATTACCTTATTTACTCTGCAGGTATCCGGAATCGCCACTATAATCAGCGTTTTAATCGGTGTACCGGTGGGCTTTTTCCTGGCCACCAAGGTTTTCCCGGGTCGCAATTTAATCATGAGTGTTGTAAACCTTGGCATGGGTCTGCCTCCGGTGGTGGTAGGTCTTTGGGTGAGCCTGCTTTTATGGCGCTCAGGGCCGCTGGGTGCTCTGGGTCTGCAGTATACACCGATAGCCATTATAATTGCCCAGGGTATCATTGCGTCACCCATTGTTACAGGTTTTAGCACGGCCGCCATTGGTCAGATTAATCCCAAGCTGCAAATGCAAATTATGGCTTTGGGCGCTTCACGTTGGCAGTTAATCTGGCTGATGATTCGTGAGGCCAGGTTGGGTTTATTGGCTGCGGTAATTGCCGGCTTTGGCGGCGTAATTTCGGAGGTTGGTGCCGCCATGATGGTGGGCGGAAATATTTCCGGTTACACCAGGACGCTTACCACGGCGACCGTACTCGAAGTGAACAAGGGGCACTTTGACGTAGCCATTGCCCTGGGAACTATATTGTTGCTACTGGCGTTCATTGTTACCGCACTTTTGACATTGTCACAGCAAAAGGGTCGTTATATTTAAAAGGATAAGCAAAGGAGTCAGGAGTCCAGGAGATACAGTGGTATTTACTAAAATAAAACTTATTCGGCAAAAGGTTGGTAAATTACTGGCAGCATACTGCGCGGGGCGTTTATGAATTCTGACTACTGAATAGGTAACCTGACTGATTAAGGAAGGTGCTAAACGTTATGCATGATCAATTTCAACGCCAAATTAATTATCTACGTATTTCGGTGACAGACCGATGTAACCTGCGTTGTGTTTACTGTATGCCTGACGGTGGGGTTAAGAGCGTCCCCCACGAAGAAGTTTTAACCATCGAAGAAATAGTTGAAGTGGTGGCGGCAGGGGTTCCGCTGGGTATTAGAAAGGTACGGCTTACAGGCGGTGAGCCCCTTGTTAGGCGCGGAATTTTAAAATTGGTCCAAAAACTGCACCAAATTCCGGAAATTGATGACATCGCTCTAACCACCAACGGCATTCTACTGGAAAAGATGGCTGGCGGATTAAAAGAGGCGGGAGTGAACAGGGTTAACATTAGCCTGGATACCCTTAAACCAGCCCGTTTTCGGAAGATTACCAGAGGTGGCAACTTGGACCAAGTATGGCGTGGAATCAACGCCGCCCTGGACAAAAAGCTGCAGCCGGTGAAAATAAACACCGTGGCGATTAGAGGATTTAATGATGATGAGCTGGTAGACTTGGCCCGCTTGACCATCGGACAACCGCTGCATGTACGTTTTATCGAGTTGATGCCCATCGGTACATCTGACAACTGGGCCGGAGGCAGGTATATACCCACCAGTGAGGTACAGGAATTGATTACCGATGCCCTGGGCAATCTTACTGAGGAAAAGCTGGTTACCGGAAGCGGTCCTGCTTACTATGGCCGCCTGCCCGGCGCCCGGGGTACTGTAGGTTTTATCTCCGCGGTCAGCAACCACTTTTGTGCCCGGTGTAACCGGTTGCGACTAACAGCTACAGGCCAGCTAAGGCCTTGTCTGTTTAGTAGCCAGGAGGTAGATATTAAACAGGCGCTGCGGGCCGGGGTTGGCAGGGAAGCACTAACGCGAATTTTCCGGGAAGCTATTTTAAATAAACCGGACCAACATGATCTGGCGGCCCGGTGGCAGGATGACGACCGGGTTATGTCGCAAATCGGAGGTTAATGCTAAAATGAGCGAAAACGGATACAGGGGTTTAACCCACTTTGATGAGCAAGGTGCCGCCCGGATGGTGGATATTGGTGCCAAGGATGTCACTGCCCGGGAGGCTATTGCCCGTGGCGAGGTGATTATGCGCCCCGAAACGCTGCAGTTGATTACAGCCGGCCGAGTGGCCAAGGGTGACGTGCTGGGGGTGGCCCGGGTGGCAGGTATTATGGCCGCCAAGGAAACGGGACGACTTATACCCATGGCGCATCCGATCAATCTTACCGGGGTTAACGTGGACTTTCGCCTGCGGGAACCGGACCGGGTAGAAATTCAGGCCCGGGTGCGCACTACCGGTAAAACCGGGGTGGAAATGGAAGCGCTGACGGCGGTAGCTGTCGCCGGGCTTACCATATATGACATGTGTAAAGCCGTAGACCGGGAAATGGTTGTGGGCAGCGTTAGATTGATCAGAAAAACAGGCGGCAAAAGCGGCACTTTTACAAGAGAGGATGAACAAGAATGGGATATATAGTAGCAGTTTGCACCAGTCCCAAAAAGAGCATGCGCAAGAAAAACATCGGCACCGGCCAACTGGTATTGGAACATGGCTTGGAAAACGATGCCCATGCCGGCCCCTGGCACCGGCAGGTAAGCCTGCTGGCTCTAGAAAGCGTGCAAAAAATGCGGGATGTTGGGTTGGACGTTAACCCGGGTGATTTTGCTGAAAATATTACCACCGTGGGTGTGGACCTGGTTTCCTTGCCTATAGGCACGCATATCGCGTTTGGTGCCGAAGCGCTGGGTGAAGTCACCCAAATCGGCAAAGAATGCCATACCCGCTGTGCTATTTACTACCAGGCCGGGGACTGCGTAATGCCCAAAGAAGGTATCTTCATCCGAGTTTTAAAGGGCGGTACCATTAAGGTGGGCGACGAGGTGCGTGTACTTGAACAGTAATCGTGCTGTTCCGGTTATATCCGTGGTGGGCTGGGCCAATTCCGGTAAGACTACTTTTCTGGAAAAATTGGTCACCGAGCTTAAAGAGCGGGGCTTCCGGGTGGGAATTATCAAGCATCACCGGGGACCATTTGAAATCGATAAACCCGGCAAGGATACCTGGCGCATGGCCAGGGCCGGTGCCGTATGTACCGCTATTGCCGGTCCGGGCAAGGTGGGCCTGGTGTTGGAAACCGAAGAAGATATGCGGCCTGGGGAAATCGCCGCCCTGATGCCTGGCATGGATATTGTCATTACCGAAGGTTACAAACAGGAGTGTTTGCCCCAGATAGAAGTGCGTCGAGCCGGGTGCGGCGAAGAGCGGCCCGCTGCCAAAGACGGGCAATTGGTAGCCCTGGTGGGTGACAAACTGTCCTGCTGCGAGGGAATTCCCTGTTTCAACATCAATGATGCCAGTGGCCTGGCAGATTTTATAGAGGCTAATTATTTGCAAAAATAAACAGGAACCACCGGTCCTAAAAACTAACTTGTTAACGATAAAAAATATACATGGTTATACCGTTAACTCAGTAAGTGGTACAGCGTCGTGTCATTGTAGAACGAAGTGAAGAATCTAGATCCTTCGCTAACGCTCTTAGATGACAGCTCTCCCCTCGCGGTGCACAATTGTTTATTAAAAATGTTTATCTTATCAATGGCGATTACTGAGTAAAGGGAAATCATGAAAATATATTAGGGTGCCGGGGGGGGATTTAGTGAGTGTTCTAACCAAAAAACAGCTTGAGCGGTATAAGCGCAACATTCTGCTGGACGGCGTGGGGCTGGAAGGTCAGGAAAAACTACTGCAAGCCAAGGTGCTTGTTGTGGGTAGCGGTGGGCTGGGCTCGCCGGCGGCATATTACTTGGCCGCAGCGGGTGTCGGTAATATCGGCCTGGTGGATGGGGATAGGGTGGACCTGTCCAATTTACAGCGGCAGATTCTGCACACCACCTCAGATTTGGGACGCCCAAAGACCGAGTCTGCCCGGGATAAACTAATTGCGCTGAATCCCGATGTGAATGTTACTGCTATTGGGGAATGGCTGGGTGAAGATAATTACCGGGAGCTAATCACCGGATTTGATTTGGTGGTGGACGGAACGGATAATTTTGCCGTCCGGTTCTTAATCAACCGGGCCTGCGTGGAGCAGCGCAAACCATATATTTTTGGCGGGGTGCTGGGCTATACAGGCCAAGTGATGACCATAATCCCGGGCCGCGGCCCTTGCCTGGCCTGCATTTTTAGGGACGTGCCGCCGGAAAGCGCCCCCTCTTGTTCCAGCATCGGGGTGCTGGGTGCGGTGCCGGGCATGATTGGTACAGCGGAGGCCGCCGAGGCGGTAAAAGTAATCCTTGACTTGGGTGAACCGCTGGTGGGCAGACTTTTGACCTACGACGCGCTGACTATGCGGTTTTACGACATCGAAATTAGGCGCGACCAATCCTGCCCCGTTTGCGGTGCCATGTCCTAGTCCATAATAATGCTAATTGAGTATACATTAAGCATGCCATAAATTGAATGATTCAGATTAAAATGATACAGATTATGGATTGATATTGACAAACTAAATAATCTCCGAGCCCAGTTTGCCTAAAGCGGGATCCGCCAGGGCGTTCGGGCCGACAGGGTACGGTGGGAAACCGGCGTGCCTCCCAGTGCGGAAAGGAGAATGTAACGAGCGGTTTAAAAGCCGGGTTATGTGTATTTCCGCATAAACCCGGCTTTTTTTGCTTAAAAGTTTGTTGTTAAAGGGGTGATTAATGTACAAAATCTAGGGGTAGACCACTATGCAGCTGTCGCGGCACCATCATGTGTATGAAAAATCAAACGTACGGAGGCGATCCGGTGGTATCCGGAGGGAGCGGTGCACCTGACTGCGTTGAATCGTGCAGCAACGCACAAGCAAGAATTAACCTGCTGTAGATACAAACGTTTGGGCGCTTTTGCGTTAAAGCTGCACGCTTTAATAATGGCAAGCGCCGCAGGCGCTTGCCTCGTCATAGCCCCGAATTCATGGCTGCTTAGGGCGTAATTAAGGTTAGGCAGTTTGGCCGGCGCGTTCACTAACAGCATTGCCAAACACAACAAGTAGAATTGCAAGAGCGACCGGAGCGATACCACCGAAGCGCCAGATACCAGTAACGCTTAAAAGTACTTTCAGGGTAGCAGTACTCTTATCTTAATTTTTTGGGGTGTTAAGGTAAAAAAATATTCAAATATTACATAGGGAGGTTTATTAAATGAAAAAAAAGCTAATGAAGTCTTTAATAATGCTCATTGTACTAACCATATTTGTAGCGCTAACCGGTTGCGCCGGTAACAACCAGGAAGGAACAGAGCAAAAACAGGAGGCTGCTGAGCCCGCCAACAAGGACATTATCCTGGCCACTACCACCAGCACCCAGGACAGCGGACTACTGGATGTCCTGGTGCCGATGTTTGAAGAACAGACCGGCTACAGGTTAAAAACCATTGCAGTAGGTACCGGAGCGGCTCTGGAAATGGGCGTAAAAGGCGACGCCGACGTGCTACTGGTGCATGCACCGGAGGCGGAAAAACCACTGGTGGACAGCGGTGTGGGCATCAATTACGAACTGGTTATGCATAATGACTTTGTAATACTGGGACCGAATAGCGACCCGGCTGGAATTAAGGAGACCGCCAGCGTTGAGGAAGCTTATAAAAAGATAGCCGACAGTGGCGCTACCTTTGTTTCCCGCGGTGACGATTCCGGTACGCACAAGAAGGAACTTTCCCTCTGGAAGATAGCCGGCCTGGAGCCCAAGGGGCAGCAGTGGTACCAGGAAGCCGGCCAGGGCATGGGCGCCACCATTAACATAGCCAACGAAAAGCAGGGTTACACCATGAGCGACCGCGCCACTTACCTGGCCCTGGCTAAAAACGTTGACATGCAAATCGTCAATGAAGGCGATGAGGACTTGATGAACATTTACCACGTAATGAACGTCAACCCTGAGAAATTTGAGGGTCAGAAAATTAACGCCGAAGGCGGCAAAGCATTCGTGGATTTCATGATTAACAAGGATACTCAGAAAACAATCGGCAAATTTGGTGTTGACCAGTACGGCAGCCCACTGTTCTTTGCCGACCGGTTGGACGGTTAAAATGATCAAGTCGTTATCATTGATGTGGCAATGATTGTCGGTTATTATTATAACATTAAGCTAATTGTTCCGCATGAGGTAGTAATTATGATAACGGCGGTGTTTTAGACTGTGAAATATTTTCTGGATTTTTTGGCTCATCTAAAAAAAGGCGCAATCGCTCCAGTTTACCTGTTTTACGGACCCGAAAATTACCTGCGGGACCAGGCTGTTCGGCGGCTTCGGGAGCACCTGCTGCCACCTGGCGCTCAAGAGTTTGATTATCACGTGCTGGACGGTGAAGTTGCTTCCGCGCAGGATATATTTTCCGCCGCGTCATTCGCGCCCTTAATGGCCAGTCGGCGTTTGGTGGTGGTGCGGGGCACCAGTCTGTTTAAGGGAGACGGAAAAAAACCGGACGATGAAAGCGGTATCATGGGTTACCTGGCTCAGCCTTGCACCGGAACTTGCCTGGTATTTGACACCGACAAAGGGGTGGACAAACGGCGTAAGGTGTACAAAGAGGCTGCCAAGGTAGGTTATGCAGTGGACTTCACCCGGCTAAAGCCTGCTGAACTGGTCAAATGGCTGGCCAAGCAGGCCGGGGAGGAAGGCTGCTCCCTGCACCGGGAGGCTGCGGACGAATTGTTGTCCCGCTGTGGGCGGGATATGTACACCCTGTATAATGAAATAAAGAAGCTTACCTGTTTCTCCGGCCCCGGGAAGAGTATCGGCCCGGGGCCGGTGCGAGAAATGGTGGCCGGCCGGGTGGATGAAAATATCTTTGAAGTGGTGGATGCCGCCGGGGAAAAAGACTGTTTGCGGGCGCTGTCCGGCATTCGCAATCTGCTGCTGCAGAAACAACAGCCGCAGCAAATTATTGGCATGGTGGCCCGGCAGTTCAGGCTGATCTTGCAGGTGCGGGAATTGGCGGCCGGGGGAGATACCCGGGAGCAGATTATTGCGGCCTTAAAAATGCATCCTTTTGTTTACCAGAAAATTTACCGCCAGCGCAAAAATTTCGACCGGGCGCAGTTGGTGGGCATTATTAACCGACTAACCGAACTGGATTATCATATAAAAACCGGTCAGTCTGTATTTTACCCGGCCATGGAAACACTAATCATAAAAATTTGTGCCGGAAGATGAACAAAACCACCCTGTAGGGTGGTTCTTTTTAGCATTTTTTTAAAAGTCAATGTGCCCGATTAGCCGGCAATTTTATTTTTGTTGAGAAACTTGGTCAGGCGGGACTTGGTCCGGGCGGCTTTATTCTTGTGAATCACGCCCTTGGTCACGGCCTTATCTATAATTACAAGCGCCCGGTGCAGTCTCAGTTGGGCTTCTTCCATATTCTTACCGGTCAAAGCTTCGTGAAACTTGCGTACGGCAGTGCGCAAATTGGACTTAATTTGTCTGTTGCGTTCGGTCCTTTTTTCAATAATGCGTACACGCTTGACGGCAGACTTAATATTAGGCATAGTATTCTCACCTCCTCAACAGGCTCAATTTTACCATGCTCTGAAAAAAAATGCAAGCATCACCCGTATACGCCCGGATTTTTTGGTTAATTATAAATATAGATTTGTACGAAGGAGGTGATCTGACTTGACCCAGTGGATTGGTTTAATTATTCGTTTTGTAGTTTCAGCGCTTGTGCTAATAGTGGTAAGCTGGCTCGCTCCCGGCTTTGTAGTGCATGGCGGAATCGTGGGTGCGCTTATTGCCGCAGCTGTGATCGCTGTGCTCGGTTACGTGGCCGAGGCACTGTTAGGCGACAGGATATCTCCGCAAAACAGGGGTATTGTAGGGTTCATCACTGCCGCCGTAGTTATTTATCTGGCCCAGTTTATTATCCCCAACATGCTTAGCGTCAGCTTAATCGGGGCGCTAATTGCGGCATTCGTAATCGGCCTTATAGATGCTGTTGTCCCCACGGTACTGCGCTAAAAAGAACAACCCCGCCCTTTTACCCCGGCGGGGTTGATTCTTTTTTTGTGTCAAAGAATGCCTGACTGGGGTCCGTTAAAAGTTAGGGTGATGTGCTATGTAATGTGCATTATATATTGTAATTTTATCCATGAGGGTGTCGAATTGTGTTTATTTTAGTTTCGCCACTGTACAAGTGAGTAATAAATAACCCGTCAGGAACATAAGATTAAACATGTCCCACTGGGGGTATGTTTATGTATACTAGTTATTCTTATAGTTACCGCCGTAACTGGTGGCGACGGTTAATCGGGCCGGCAATAGCAATATTTTTTTTGCTGGCCGTGCTTTTCAGGCTGTTATTGTATCTGGCCGACTGCACACCGACCACAGGGGCGGACAAAGCGGACAAGCCCGTTTTAACCAGTTCAATTATTAATTGGAGTGATAGCAGTCTTCGTAATATCTTACAAGCCGGGATACCCATGATGGCCTGGGCAGGTGAGGCAGAAAGTCTGCCCCGATTGGTTTCCCCGAGCGAGACGGTCAAGCCCTTGCTTGGCTTGTTCACATTGGATAGGGAGCAGCCATTGCACATACTGCAGTCGCAAATGCCGCTTTTAGATGCCAAATTTTTTGTTTCGGATCAGGAATCGGTGGCTGTAGCCGCACCGGAACCCTCTGTAGTGCCGCTGTCTGATGACGAGGCAGAAGAAAATACAGCCACCGCCAACCTCTCGGAAGAAAACCTGGTAGCCGTGTACTTTACCCATACCGGTGAGACGTATGCACTGACAGACGGCATGGAACGTTTGCAAGGCAAAAAGGGCGGTGTGGTTAAAGTGGGCGAGGCTCTGCAGCAGGAGTTGGAAGAAAACCATGGCATTCGGGTGGCCCGCTCAGATACCATAAATGACAACATCTATGCCGAGTCTTATGTCCGGTCACAGGAAACCTTAACCGAACTCTTAGAGAATAACCCGTCACTTCAAGTGGTGCTGGATATTCACCGGGATGCCGGCAAATCCAGGGAAAACAGCCTAGTGACTGTCCACGGGCAGGAAGTGGCACCTGTGCTGATCGTGGTCGGTTCAGATGCCCGCTCTCCTTTTCCCGCCTGGCGAGAAAATTATGATTTTGCCCGGGAACTGGCTGCCGAGATGGAAAAACAGCACCCGGGGCTGTGCCTTGGTGTGCAAATTAAAGAAGGTCGTTACAACCAGTTTCTGCATCCCGGCGCCATATTGCTGGAGGTAGGCAGCGTCAGCAATTCCACCGAAGAGGCCGTACGAACCGGCCGTCTGCTGGCCGGCCCGGTAGCTGAGATGGTCAAACGCAGCCTGGAAGCTAATACTGAAAACTAAGCATCACAATAAATTAGGGACATATAATTGCGGACATACACGAGTTGAGAAACATTCCATTAGTGAATTCATAAATTGGACATTCACGTTGATGACATTCACAAATTAATGACATTCATAAATTAATGACATTCATAAGTTGAGGACATTCATAAGTTGGGGACATTCCTCCGCAGGAGGTGTGTCCCCTTTCCTAATTAGGAGGTGTGTCCCCTTTCCGCTATAACCCGGTGGATTACCCGGTTGAACAAGTGGCAATAATACAAGTAGTAACGAAGCAAAGTTTAAAAACGTAATTAATCGGGTGATTTTATGGCGGATCTAACCAATAAAGTAATTATAGCCAGCCTGGGTGTTTTTCTTGGCCTGGTGCTTTTTGGTGTCAGTGTTTCGTTGACCCATTTTAACCGGCTTGTTGATCCTCAACATCCATTGCATTTGTTGGAATGGCAATTGGAAAAAGAACAACTGGGTATTCGTTTGCTGGGCGAAAATCTGCATTTTCGAGTAGATAGGGAACAAACGGGCCAACTGGCGCAGCAGTTGGGTGAAAAAGCAAAACCGGTCATGTACGAAATAAACGGGTGGACTGCCGTAGTAAAGCAGGAGATAAGTACAAATAATTGGCTGGAGAAAGCCGTAAACGCTGCCCAAGAAGCCAGGCACATCACTCTGGAAACTTTAAATCAGTTTAAAAAATGGCTGCAGGATTAACAATATCAAGCATGTCGATCCGTTAATGGTATTAATTAAGTTAATTTTTGTCTTCATTATATAAACCATATTGCACATTTTGGGGCCCTGAAGGGTGCCCCCTTTTAAGCTTAACGTCCTTTTCATGCTCCCCCGTCAAATGCTATAATATGATGAATGTTTTAACTGCCATGAACAGAGGGAGAGGAGCTTTCCGTTGGAGAGAGACCAGGAACGTATTAGAAATTTTTGTATTATAGCCCATATCGACCACGGTAAATCTACCCTGGCGGACAGGTTGTTGGAGATTACCGGGGCTCTGTCCCAGCGTCAAATGACCGAGCAAGTATTAGACAATATGGATTTGGAACGTGAACGGGGCATCACTATTAAACTACAGGCTGTGCGCCTAGAATACCGAGCTAGGGATGGCCGTGAGTATGTATTGAACTTGATTGACACACCGGGTCACGTGGATTTTACCTATGAGGTATCCCGAAGTCTGGCAGCCTGTGAAGGGGCTGTGTTGGTGGTGGATTCAGCCCAGGGCATCGAGGCCCAGACTCTGGCCAATGTGTATATGGCTTTAGATCACGATTTGGAAATTATTCCGGTGATTAATAAAATTGATCTGCCCGCCGCCGAGCCCGAGCGGGTGCGGCAGGAAATTGAGGAAGTAATCGGACTGGACGCCTCCGATGCTATTTCTGCTTCGGCAAAAACCGGCACCGGGGTTGAGGATATCCTGGAGCAGATAGTACACCGGATCCCGCCGCCCCAGGGCGACGAGGATGCCCCGCTGCAGGCGCTAATCTTTGATTCCCACTACGATCCTTACAAAGGTGTGATTGCGTATATCCGGGTCGTGCATGGCCGCATTACCAAGGGGATGCAAATTAGAATGATGGCCACCGGCAAAGAGTTTGAGATTAACGAAGTGGGCGTGTTCAGGCCTGCTCCCGTAGTAGTAGATGAACTAAAACCTGGCGAGGTAGGTTTTTTAAATGCCAGCATGAAAAACGTGAAAGATACCCAGGTGGGTGACACCGTCACTAATGCCGCTCAGCCCGCCGCCGCCCCGCTGCCGGGCTACCGCCAAGTCAAGCCCATGGTTTACTGCGGCTTGTATCCGGTGGAGTCGGCGGAGTACGAGGAGCTGCGGGACGCCCTGGACAAGCTGAAGCTGAACGACGCCTCCCTGATTTACGACCCCGAAACATCTGACGCCCTGGGATTCGGGTTTCGCTGTGGTTTCCTGGGGCTGCTGCACATGGAGATAGTCCAGGAACGTTTGGAACGGGAGTACGGGTTAAACCTAATTACCACCGCCCCCAGCGTGGTTTACCGGGTCAACACCACTACCGGCGAAGTAATCGAAATTGACAACCCCAATAAAATGCCAGTCAGTGGCAGCATAGAGTCAGTTGAAGAACCGATTGTGTCGGCTACCGTGATGGTGCCCCATGAATTTGTGGGGGCGGTGATGGAACTGTGCCAGGACCGCCGGGGTACGTATAAAGACATGGTTTACATGGGTACTAGTAGGGTAATGCTCAAGTACGAGCTACCATTGAGCGAAATAATATATGACTTCTTTGACCATTTGAAGTCCCGGACCCGTGGTTACGCCTCACTTGACTACGAAGTAGCCGGCTACCGGGCGTCCAACCTGGTGAAGATGGATATCATGGTCAACGGTGAGCCGATGGACGCCTTAAGCACCATAGTGCACCATGAAAAGTCATACCACCGTGGTCGCGCCCTGGTGGAAAAATTGCGGGGGTTAATTCCCCGTCAAATGTTTGAAATACCGATCCAGGCCGCCATTGGAAACAAAATTATTGCCCGGGAAAACATCCGGGCTCGCCGTAAGGATGTGCTGGCCAAGTGCTACGGCGGTGATATCACCCGCAAGCGCAAGCTGCTGGAAAAACAAAAAGAAGGCAAGAAGCGGATGAAGCAGGTGGGTAACGTAGAGATACCCCAGGAAGCCTTCATGGCCGTACTAAATATCCGCGACGAATAATCAAGCTGGTGTGTCAGGGGGACGGTTTCTTTGACACACTTTAAACCATGTGTGTCAAAGAAACCGTCCCCCTGACACACCCTAAAGAAAGAGGTGTTGTTATGAGTTGCTACTTACGTCACCTGGGTGGGGTGATGCAGAAGGCGGGCGTTACCCCCACAACCAAGGAAGAAAGACGCCGGGTGGACCGGGCGGTGCGGGAGATCGTTGGTGTTACTGACGCCAAGTGCCCGGAAGTTTGGCGAGAGGTTAAGAAACAGCTTCAAGAACCTGCGGGCGAAGAAAAGCTGGTCGTACGCCTGCGCGAAAAAATAGGTGCCGCTGATAATGCCTGAAGAACTGCTGTTATCCACGCCTGATCTTCCATCTTCATTATATATCCACGTACCTTTTTGCGTCCGTAAGTGCCTGTACTGCGATTTCATTTCTTATCCGTACAGCAGTGATGGCGAAAGTGAGTATTTGGCCGGCTTGGAACGGGAAATGGCACTGTGGGAAAAAAACGTGGCCGGTGAACGGTGGACATTGTCCACCGTTTTTATCGGTGGCGGTACGCCTACTTGCTTATCATCAGGCGGGTTGGGGGAAATAATAACTAATGTGGAGCGGCATTTTAATCTGGCCCCGGATTTGGAGTACACAGTGGAGGCTAATCCCGGCACTGTGCACCGGGCCGGGTTGGAGGCACTGCGCCGCAGTGGAGTTAATAGACTAAGCTTGGGCGCTCAGGCCTGTTGCTCAAACACGCTGCGAACCCTGGGTCGTATTCATTCCCATCAGCAGACCGTGGAAGCGGTGCGGCAGGCTCGGGAAGCCGGATTTGACAACATCAACCTGGATTTAATCTTCGGGGTGCCCGGCCAAACCCGGGCTGGCTGGCTGGGCTGCCTGGAAAAAATAATTGCGCTGCGGCCCGAACACATATCTGCTTACGGTTTGCAATTGGAAACCGGGACCCCACTTTGCGCCATGGTGGATGACGGTACTTTGCAGCCCTGTGATGAGGATTTGCAGTTGGATATGTACTATGCGGCTATTGATACGCTGCAACACGCCGGTTTCGAGCATTATGAGATATCCAATTTCGCGCGTTTGGGCCGGGAGTGCCGGCACAATTTGGTTTATTGGCACAACGGCGGTTACCTGGGCCTGGGTCCTGCCGCCCATTCCCGTCTGGACATGCGGCGCCTGGCTAACGAAGAACGGCTGGACAATTACCTGGCTGTGCTGGCCGGCGGGTCCTTGCCGATAATCCGGTGCGAAGAGCTTAGTGAACAAAACGACATATTTGAAACAGTTTTCTTGGGGCTGCGGCTGTCTACGGGGCTTGACCTGGATAGTTTTCGGGAGCGTTTTGGCGTTACCCTGGATCAGGTATACCCCGAACTGGTGGCGCGGTTATCAGGGGCTAATTTATTAGAAATAAATGCAAATCACCTGCGCCTGACCCGCCGCGGTCTGGCGGTGGCTAATACGGTAATGGCTGAGTTCGTACCCTTTACAAAATCTTGACAAATGGATTTAACGGTGCTATGTTTTTAAGTAGGTGTTAGCACTCAATATAATAGAGTGCTAACAAGGGGGTGTTTGCAGTGCTGGACGCCAGGAAAAAGAACGTGTTATTGGCTATCGTGCAGGATTACATCGCTACTGCCGAGCCGGTGGGTTCGCGTACCATTGCCAGGAAATACAAACTAGGCGTTAGCCCCGCTACCATCCGCAACGAAATGGCTGATCTAGAGGAAATGGGCTTTATTGAACAACCATACACATCCGCCGGCCGGGTTCCATCAGACAGGGGTTACCGATATTACGTAGATCATTTGATGAAACGTGAAGAACTGACGCTGGATGAAGAAAAAATGGTCCTGAACAGCTACTTGACCAAAGTGCAGGATGTAGGCGAAGTACTTAGACGCACCGGTAATTTGTTGTCCCAGATCACCAATTATACGGCAGTGGTGTTGACCACTCACTACGGCAAGGGCACTTTTAGACACATCCAGATCATTCATATGGGGCCGGGTCAGGCTATGGTGGTATTGGTCAGCGATTCCGGCGCCGTGCAGCACCGCATTATTGATGTACCCGACACCATTGGTCCGGATGATTTGGATACAATATCCAGAGTTTTAAATCACAAACTGCAGGGCAAGTCTATTAAGAACATTCGCCTGACGCTGATTAAAGAAATTTATTTTGAACTGGCCAGGCAAAAGCATGTGCTGAATATGGCCATGGACCTAATCCAGGAAAGTCTGACTGTCAAGACCGGGGAAAAGGTATACCTGGGCGGGATATTCAATATCCTGAATCAGCCCGAGTTTCACAATGTGGAAAAGGTTAAAACACTGCTTAGCCTCTTAGAGCAGGAAAAAGAACTGTCCAACATTATTGAAGGCGTTTTTGATGCGCGTGGTGTGACGGTGCGTATTGGCGAAGAGTTGGATAATGAACGCATTAAAGACTGTAGTGTGGTGATGGCCAGTTATGGTATGGACGGGAAACCAGTGGGGGGTATCGGTCTGTTGGGACCCACCAGGATGGATTACGCCAGGGCTTATGCAGTAGTGGAGTATATTACCAGCAACCTGTCGCTGGTGATGGAACGATTATTACGCGGCCGAGGCAAGTAAGGTTTTGATTGTTTAAGCTGTACCGGTCGTTTTTAGTAGCGGGAACGGGGGTGACTACTATTGTCCAAGGAGAATGAAAACAAGCAAGCCAGGGAGCAGTCTTTGGGGGAGCCGGATGCCGAGGTAAAAGACATTCCGGTGGATGAAAATTTGGCTACTGAAGAAGCTGTGGAAGGGGAACTAATTCACGAAGAATCCGGTGAACAGTCTGAAATTGAGCGGCTGCAAAAGGAACTGCAAGAGCAAAAGGCTGTAGCTGAGGAACACTACAACCGACTGCTGCGATTGCAGGCCGACTTTGATAACTATCGCCGCCGAACAGCCAGGGAACGGGAAGACTTTGCCAGGTACGCATCGGCGACTCTTTGCGAGTCCATGCTACCGGTGTTGGACAACTTTCAATTGGCCCTAGGTGCTAAAGGTCAGGATCCGACCAAAGTGGTAGAGGGTGTGGAAATGATTTACCGACAGCTGTTGGATGTGCTGCAAAAGGAGGGACTTACACCCGTGGAAGCCCAGGGCCAGCAGTTCGATCCCACCAAGCATGAGGCGGCGATGCAGGAAAGTACCGATCAGTATCCTGATAATACGGTGATTTCCGAGTTGCGTCGAGGTTATTACCTCAAGGATAAACTGCTGCGGCCGGCCATGGTCACGGTGGCGAAGGCGGAATGAATGCAGTAGTCAGTAGTAAGGAGTCAGTAGTCAGTAGTCAGTAGTCAGAATGAGAGAACAAACGACAAGATTTGAAGACTTACTGGTATTTCAGAAAGTGAACCTGTTTGTGTTTTAATGGCAGGAGCAATTATCAGGGCATTGTGAATTCAGAATTCTGACTTCTGACTACTGAATTCTGATACCTGAATTTTAACAGGAGGCGATATTTTAAAATGGCCAAAGTGCTGGGAATCGACCTGGGAACCACCAACTCCTGTATGGCCGTCATGGAAGGCGGCGAAGCGGTGGTTATACCTAATGCCGAGGGCGGACGTACTACTCCGTCCGTGGTGGGATTTTCCAAGACCGGTGAGCGTCTGGTGGGCCAGGTAGCCAAAAACCAGGCGGTTAGCAATTATGACCGGACAGTATCATCTATTAAAAGGTATATGGGCAACGACCACAAAGTAAATATAGATGGAAAAGATTATTCACCGCCGGAAATTTCGGCTATGATACTACAAAAACTAAAGACCGACGCTGAAGCATACCTGGGCGAAAAAGTGACCCAGGCGGTTATTACGGTGCCGGCCTACTTCACTGACGCCCAGCGCCAGGCCACCAAAGACGCCGGCAAGATTGCCGGCCTTGAAGTGCTGCGCATTATCAACGAGCCCACGGCGGCAGCCCTGGCTTACGGGTTGGAAAAGGGTGAAGACCAGACCATTCTGGTATTCGACCTGGGTGGCGGCACTTTCGATGTATCCATTCTGGAACTGGGTGAAGGGGTGTTTGAGGTTAAAGCCACCAGCGGTAATAACCGCCTGGGCGGGGACGATTTTGACCAGCGGGTTGTCGAATACCTGCTGAGCGAGTTTAAAAAGGAATCCGGTATTGATCTGAAAAAAGACCGGATGGCTATGCAGCGTCTGAAAGATGCGGCCGAAAAGGCTAAAGTTGAACTGAGCGGCGTGGTCACCGCCAACGTCAACTTGCCCTTTATCACCGCCGACGCCAACGGCCCCAAACACCTGGACATTAACCTTACCCGGGCTAAGTTCGACGAACTTACCGCCGACATGGTGGAAAAAACCATGGGTCCCACCAGACAAGCCATGTCCGACTCCGGACTGGAACCAAAGGATATAGACAGGATTCTGCTGGTGGGCGGGTCAACCCGAACACCGGCGGTGCAGGAAGAGATTAAAAAATACTTAAAAAAAGATCCACACAAGGGGATTAATCCGGACGAGTGCGTGGCCATCGGTGCAGCCATCCAGGCCGGCGTATTGGCCGGTGAGGTTAAGGACGTACTGCTGCTTGACGTAACCCCGCTATCCTTGGGTATTGAGACCTTGGGCGGCGTGTTGACCAAGCTCATTGACCGTAACACCACGATACCGACTTCTAAGAGCCAAGTCTTTTCCACCGCCGCTGACGGACAGACCACGGTGGAAATTCATGTGCTGCAGGGCGAGCGTTCCATGGCATCAGACAACAAGACACTGGGGCGTTTCCAACTGGCCGGCATACCACCGGCGCCCCGGGGTGTACCTCAAATCGAAGTTTCATTTGACATTGATGTAAACGGTATTGTCAATGTATCAGCCAAAGACAAAGGTACCGGCAAGAGCCAAAGCATTACAATTTCTGGCGGTTCGGGCTTAAGTGACGAAGATATTGAAAAAATGGTTAAAGAAGCCGAGAAAAACGCCGATGCTGACCTTAAGCGCAAAGAGTTGGTGGAACTTCGCAACCAGGCAGACACTATGATTTACCAGGCCGAGAAAACAATTAAGGACCTGGGTGACAAAGCCGACCAGGCTAAAGTAGACGAGGTAAATAACGCAGCGGAGAAGGTAAAAGAAGCCCTCCAAAGCGATGACAGTGAAAAGCTCAAGAGCGCTGTTGAGGAGCTGACCAAGCCTCTTTACGAGTTGACCACTGCCCTATACCAACAACAGCAAGCCGCCCAGGAGCAGGCCAATCCCTCCGGCGACCAGGAAGGCGGCGCTGCGGGCGCAGCCAATGACAAAGAAAATGTAGTGGATGCCGAGTATGAAGTTGACGGCGACCAGAAAAAGGATAAATAATTATTCACAGAAGTCAGAAGTCAGTAATCAAATAATCCTAACAATTTGAATGTCATTCTGAACGAAGTGAAGAATCTTGTTTTAAGATCCTTCGCTAGGTTCAGGATGACAGCTCTAAAAACTTATTTGGGTAGCCATAGGAATCTAAATCGTAGGGGCACCCCCCGCATGAGGGCAACAAAAAAAATTTTGTAACAGGATTTTATGCATGCACGTAGAATACATGGATGGTTATGAAATTATAAAATAAGCTGTAATTTGGGAGGGCTGCAGGTGGCCCTCCTGACGGTGTTTTGAATAGTAAGGTGGTGTAATTCCTTGTCTAAACGGGACTACTATGAGGTTCTGGGGATTTCCCGGGAAGCGACCCATGATGAAATAAAAAAGGCTTACCGCAAGCTGGCACGTCAATACCACCCCGACGCCAATAAAGATGATCAAAATGCGTCGGAAAAGTTTAAAGAAGTGTCCGAAGCGTACAGCGTGTTAAGTGACCCTGAAAAAAGGGATTCTTATGATCGTTTTGGCCATGCGGCCACAGACGGACAGTTTAATGGGTTTGGTGGATTCGGCACTGATTTCGGTGGCGGTGGTATCAACGATATTTTTGACATGTTTTTCGGCGGCGGCGGCGGTAGGCAGCGGCGAGGGCCGGAGCAGGGTGCAGACCTGCGGGTGGACGTGGAACTGACTTTTGCGGAGGCTGCTTTTGGCCTGGAGAAGGACATCAAGGTTCCCCGCACAGAAGAGTGCGGCACTTGCGGCGGCAGCGGCGCGGCGCCGGGCACCAGCAAGAAAAACTGCGACCAATGCAGAGGCAGCGGACAGATACAGTACGCTCAGAGCACCCCATTTGGCCGCATTGTGCAAACACGTACCTGTGATCGCTGTCACGGTACCGGGACAATTATTGAAAAACCCTGCTCCACCTGCCGAGGCGCAGGCCGGGTAAGGCGTACCAGGAGTATCAAAGTTAAAATCCCCGCCGGGGTAGACAACGGCGCCAGGTTGCGCTTAGCGTCCGAGGGCGAACCGGGCAGTCGGGGCGGTCCGCGGGGAGACTTGATTGTTTTTATCCACGTTCAACCGCACTCGGTATTTAAACGGGACGGCAACCACGTAGTGGTTGAGGCCGATATAAATATTGCCCAGGCCGCGATGGGGGATGATATTACGGTACCCACCATTGACGGGGAAGCTAAGCTTCACGTTCCCGAAGGAACCCAGTCCGGTACTATACTGCGCATGCGTGGTAAAGGTATCCCCGACGTGCGGGGTTACGGCCGCGGTGATCAGTTTGTGCAAGTGCGGGTGCTCACACCCACACGGTTAACAGATAAACAAAAGGAATTGCTACAAGAGTTCGCTATCATTGAGGGGCAAAAGGCCCAGGGTGAGGATAAAGGTTTCTTCAAAAAAGTTCGCGATGCCTTTATGGGCTGATAAACAACGGAGGTACTTGGCTTGAATAAATGGCGGGAGATAACGGTGTTCACTCCCCGGGAGCAGTTGGATAACGTGGCGGCCATATTTCATGAGTTGGGTTCAGGCGGGGTGGTCATTGAGGACCCCGCTTTTATTTTAGAATGTATCAGACTGGGTAACACTGAAACCATTGCCCCTACCCTGGTCCCAACCGACGAGGAAACTGCGGTGAAAGCTTATTTCCCTTGCGATGATTCTTTGTCCGAAAGGCTGGAAACTATATCCCTACAACTGGGCGAATTGTCCCTGCGCTGGCAAACAGGGGAGGTATGCGAGGAAGACTGGGCCACCTCTTGGCAATCATATTACAAGCCGGTGCAAGTGGGTCGGCACCTGGTAGTAAAACCATCTTGGGAGGAATATAATACCGCGCCCGGTGACATAGTGATCGAAATGGACCCCGGCATGGCCTTTGGCTGCGGTACCCATGCCACCACTGCCATGTGTCTGGCGCTGCTGGAAGAACACCTGCGGGGCGGCGAGACGGTTTGTGACGTTGGTACTGGTTCGGGTATCCTTGCGGTGGCAGCGGCGCTGCTGGGCGCCGGGCAGGTTATTGCCGTGGATTTGGATGAAGTGGCCATACGTACCGCCAGGGAGAATATTTCCCGTAATGGTGTGGACGACAGGGTAACGGTGCTTGGCGGCGACCTGTTAAACAACCTGGCCGGCGTTAAAGCCGATGTTTTAGTGGCCAATATCATCGCCGATGTCATCATCCGCCTGGCGCCGGATGCATTCGCAGCACTGAAACCAGGCGGTCTGTTTATCGCTTCAGGGATTATTCGGGATCGGGCGGAAGAGGTGCGCCAAACTTTCCTTGCTGCCGGCCTGGAACCGCTATCCACAAAAGAAGACGATGAGTGGGTGGCCCTGGTCGGTGTCAAACGTTAGGTGCCAGGTGTTGCAACAAAATCAACTTGCAACACCTGGCACCAAAGCCTACACAACTTGCAACAAAATCAACTTGCAACACCTGGCACCAGGGGGTGTTTTGATGGCTAGGTTTTTAATTGACCCGGGCGATGTCCAAGGTGATACCGTTACCGTTACTGGTGAAGAGGCGCACCACATTAGTAGGGTATTGCGTCTTGGTCCTGGGGATATAATTACATTACTGGACGGAAAAGGCAGCCTGTACCAGTGCCGGATTGAGGAGAAAGCGTCAGGTACTGTGCAATGCCGGGTGCTGGAAACGCTCCCGGCGGGAGGGGAACCGCCGTTGCGGTTAGTACTGCTGCAGGGCATTGCCAAGGGTGACAAGATGGATACCATAATTCAAAAAGGTACGGAGCTGGGCGCGTCGGTGTTTGTGCCTGTGCACTGCCGGCGCAGCGTGGTGCGTTTGGATGTCGCCAAGGGTGCGGCCCGGCGGGAGCGTTGGCAGCGTATTGCCGCCGGGGCCGCCAAGCAATGTCGGCGGGCACTGGTGCCGGAAGTTTACGAACCGGTGACCTGGGGCAATGCGCTGAACTTTATTCCACCGGGTGCACCGGCTTTTTTGACTTGGGAGGAAGAATCGGGGCGCTCACTAAAACAAGAACTACACTCTCGACCAGCACCGCCTGAAGTTTACATAATGATTGGGCCCGAGGGCGGGTTGGAATCTGATGAAGTAGATGAAGCCCGGTGCCGGGGTATTGTACCGGTCAGCCTGGGTCCGCGTATATTACGCACGGAAACCGCCGGGTTGGCGGTGATAAGTATGGTACTTTACCAGTGGGGTGACCTGGGGGAATCGTCTAATGAATCATAAGAGGGTGGCTTTTACCACTCTGGGCTGCAAAGTAAACCAGTACGAATCGGCCGCCTTGGAAGAATTGTTCCGCCGGCGCGGTTACCAGGTGGTAGATTATAATCAGCCGGCAGATGTTTATGTAATCAACACTTGTACTGTCACTCATCTGGGGGATCGCAAATCCAGGCAGCTGATTCGGCGTGCATCCAGGACCAATCCGGAAGCGGTGGTGGCAGTAACAGGCTGTTACGCCCAAACGGCCTCCGACGAGGTGCTGGGCATCGAAGGGGTGGACCTGGTTATCGGGGCCGGCAACCGCGCGGGTATCGTTGACTTGGTGGAAGGCACGGTCAAAGGCCGCCAAACAGTGGCGGTTCGGGACATTTCAGGGGACCGGGACTACGAGGAGCTGCCCGGCGAAACTAAACAAGGCCGGGTGCGGGCTTATCTTAAAATTCAGGAAGGCTGCCAGAACTTTTGCTCCTACTGCATTGTGCCCTATGCCCGGGGGCCGTTGCGCAGCAGGACACCGGAGAATGTTTTGGCCGGTGCTGCCGAGCTTTTGACGCGCGGTTTTAAGGAGATTGTATTGACCGGGATCCACACCGGCGCTTACGGCCGGGAACCCGGTGGCAGTATGGGGTTGGCGGAATTACTGGAGAAACTAGCTGTCTTGCCGGGGCTTTTGCGGCTTCGGCTCAGTTCGCTGGAACCCCATGACGTTACCCCGGAAATACTGGAACTGTTGTCTGCGGGGCCCCCTTTTTGCCGGCACCTGCATATACCATTACAGAGCGGTGACGATGAAATTCTTAAATCCATGCGCCGCACTTATGACACAGTATATTTTCGCCGTCTAACAGCCAGGGTAAGGGCAAAGATACCCGACTGCGGTATTACCACCGACGTGATGGTTGGCTTTCCCGGCGAAACCGACAAGCATTTTGAGCATACCTTAAGATTTGTTACTGAAATGCAGTTTTCCGGCCTGCATGTCTTTAAGTACTCGCCCCGCCGCGGTACTCCGGCGGCGGATTTTCCAGAACAGGTGAGCCCGGCGGCTAAGGAAGCACGCAGCCGGCGATTGATTGCGCTGGGCAAGGAAATGGCCAGCCGGTTTGCGGCCACGTATCTAGGGCAAACAGTGGATGTACTGGCTGAGCAATTCATTTCCGCTGACAGCGGCGGCCAACTGGATGGTTTGACAGACAATTACCTGCGGGTTATCTTTTCTGGTCCGCAGCAAGTTGTGGGGGAACAAATTCAGGTCAAAATAACTGAAATTAGTGACACCTTTTTAAACGCAAGAATAATTTAATAATAATGCAGGGATTTGCTTTACTGGTGTTGAAATATATAATCGGCCTGAAATGCCCTTTATTTTTATGGTTTTAAAGGGGAGGAGGTGGAATAGGTGCAGGACTGTATTTTTTGTAAGATTGTCAAAAAGGAAATACCGGCCGAGATAGTATACGAGAATGATCACGTTCTGGTATTCAAGGATGTTAAGCCGGCGTCTCCGATCCACCTTTTACTTATACCCAAAAAACATATCCCCACATTTTTTGACCTGCAACCAGAGGACAGCCAAATAATAGGCGAGGTGCAGAGGGCGGCTGCCACCGTAGCCAGGGATATGGGGCTTGCGGAAAAGGGATTCAGGCTGGTATCAAACTGTATGGAAGATGCGGGCCAGTTAGTCTTCCATATGCATTACCACATGCTGGCCGGTAGACCGCTGCAATGGCCCCCAGGCTAATTGACTACCCGTGGGAGCTGTTATATAATAGCGCAGTGTTGTATTTTTTCTTTGGGGGTTGTATCTGATTTGTTGTCGCAAAAACTTTATTTGCGCTTCAGCGGAGGGGAGGGAAAATTCATTGGCAGAAGTTAAAGTAGGCAAAAATGAGACCCTGGACAGTGCCCTCCGGCGTTTTAAACGTACTTGCCAAAAGGCGGGAGTTCTCGCTGAAGCCAGAAAGCACGAGCATTTTGAAAAGCCTAGCGTTAAGAAAAAGAAAAAGTCCGAAGCCGCCCGGAAACGTAAAACAAAGTTCCGGTAAACATTATAGAGTATATTCGTAAATGAGCACGAGAGACACGAGAAAATCGAGTCAACTAAAAATTTCGAAGTAGATCCCGCGCTAATTTCTCGAATTGACTAATCTAGCTGTCCAAAAGTTGCCCGGTACTTGGTGTGCCGGGCATTTACATTATTTAATGACTTTGAGGTAAATAATAAAAGTATAAATTTATTGGGGGGTGTAACCATCATGGCACCCGAAATGCTTCCCTGGCTGGCCGCATTGGCCTTTTTATTAGGTTTACTGGCTCTGGTACTGGAAGTGTTTATTGCTGGCTTTGGCGTTTTTGGAATGATTGGCATTATTCTTTTCGGTTGGGGCATATTTTTACTAAGCGTAGATGTTGCCGTTACCTTGCAATCCATGGTCATAGCCGTGGCCATCAGCGTGGTAGTGTTTATTGCTGGGATAAAAATATTAACCCGGTTAAATTTCTGGCAGCGGTTTACCCTGGGGACGCGGCAAGAGAAAAACACCGGTTACATCGCGCCCCTGGATGAACTCAGGCAATATGCCGGCCTTAAAGGGGTTACTGTCACCCCGCTGCGCCCGGCGGGAACGGCTGATGTTAACGGTGAACGCCTGGACGTTGTTACCGAGGGTGGCTACGTCCCGACCGGGGCAAAAATCATCATAGTCAAGGTGGAAGGTGGACGAATAGTTGTCCGTCCGCTGTAAAAGTTGCCATGAATCGGCGCAAGTGCGCTAGAACCAAAAGGAGGTTGAAATAATTTGCCCGTTGAATTTTTTGCCATGCTTATCCTGTTTATTTTGGGGTTAATTGTCGTTGTCACCATATTTAGTTTCATTCCTGTGGGTTTGTGGATTTCCGCCCTGGCGGCCGGTGTCCGCGTGGGCATCATGACCCTGATCGGGATGAGGCTGCGCCGGGTACCGCCGGCGCGGATCGTAAACCCGTTAATCAAGGCGGACAAGGCAGGACTGGACATTAGTGTGAACCAGTTGGAAGCCCATTACCTGGCCGGCGGTAACGTGGACCGTTTGGTAGACGCGCTAATCGCCTCGGCAAGAGCTGATATTAAACTGCCCTTTGAACGCGCGGCTGCCATCGATCTGGCCGGGCGGGATGTACTGGAAGCTGTCCAGATGAGTGTTAATCCAAAGGTTGTTCAAACACCTTGGATTTCCGCCGTGGCCAAAGACGGTATTGAGGTCAAGGTAGTCGCCCGGGTAACCGTACGGGCCAACATAGACCGTCTGGTGGGCGGTGCAGGTGAAGAGACTATCCTGGCCCGGGTGGGTGAAGGCGTAGTTACCAGCGTAGGTAGTTCCATTACCCACAAGGCGGTACTGGAAAACCCCGACTCCATATCCAAAGTGGTGCTGGCCAAAGGCCTGGATTCCGGGACTGCCTTTGAGATTCTCTCCATTGATATCGCAGATGTGGACGTGGGACGTAACATTGGCGCCATATTGCAGACCGACCAGGCCGAGGCCGACAAGCGTATTGCCCAGGCCAAGGCAGAAGAGCGGCGCGCTATGGCTGTGGCCCGGGAGCAGGAAATGAAAGCTTCGGTGGAAGAAATGCGGGCCAAGGTTGTGGAGGCAGAGGCCCAGGTGCCGCTGGCTCTGTCCGATGCCCTCAGGGATGGCAATCTAGGCGTTATGGATTACTATAACATGCAAAACCTGATGGCAGACACCACCATGCGGAGCAAAATCTCCAAGATGGGATTAAATGAGGAAGATGTTGAAGGCACACAGCCGTCAAGATAAGATTGGGGAGATATAACCCATGAAAACGGTAATTATTATCATGGTTATCTATTTTGTAATGCAGCTACTTAGAAGGGCTGCTCAAGGACAGCAGCAGCCCCGGCAGGACTTGCCGGAATACCATGGTTCCAGTGAAGATGTTCCGCTGTCCGGTCCCTGGGATAATAGCTCATCCCGAGAACGGCCTGTGGAAGCCAAAACGGAATCCGGTTGGGAGTCTGAATTTGAACCTGATCCCCAACCAGCCTATGAACCAGGGCCGGTTGGGGGTAAACGGCAGCAACCTAAGCCCGAAGCAAGGCCCCGCGACAGGGCGGCTGTTGAACAGGTGAGGATTCCGGAGTCGTGCCGGAGTATAGATTTGGGTACGCCAGGTGAATGTGAAGCAGTAAGCCCGCAGGGCCGCAAGGCGGCTGCCATGCAGGCGCCTTGCAGGCGAAGGCGTCGTAAAGGACGGGTAAACCCGCTAACGGCGGTTCTGGACTCTCAATCGACACTGGTTGGCAGTATGGTCCTGGGGCAGGTGCTGGGAATCCGCGGCGGTCTTGCAGGAGAGCGAAAGAAGCAACCGTTAAAAAAATTCTAAGCATTTAACAGCTTTTATTTTTGGATAACAATAATTTGCAGTGGTTTTAAAATAAAAGCCAGGGTATTGAGAGGGTACTTATTAAAGTCAATTAATATGGCAAATAGCCTTGACTTTTCAGTACCCTTGCTGACCCTGGCTTTTTGGCAAGTTAAATGCTCTTTAGCCTAACTTAATTAAACTTCATGATTGTGAGAAAACATTTTCATAAACAATTGTTTAACCACAGCGAGAACTGTCATCTAAGAGCATTAGCGAAGGATTTAGATTCTTCACTACGTTCTACAATGACTTGACTGAGGTTAACGGTATAATCATGTTAAACTTTTTTGACCCCGCCCCCGAAGAACCCTGTGCCGAATACCAACAATATCAGAATCAAAAACAGTATAAAACCACCACTTGAGCCACCGCTACCATAAGCCATTATTAATTTATCCCTCCTTATTTTACAACTCTTACGCTATATAACTATTCTTTTTTAAGGAAAATGTTACAACCTCAGGTATAAAATACACCATAGATACTAGAAATGTAGCACATAAAAGAAAGCTTGGGTTAACAAATAACAGAATCAAACAAGGGGACATTTAAAGAACCGCTGCAATTGCTGGTTCTTTAATGTCCCCTTGTTTTTAAACTGTTCATATACTGACGTCCTTAGGCTGAAAGATCACTCTTGGCGCTTTGCGACTTGTAGCGCTCGTTTACCTTCATGATTATCAGGGATAAACAGACACCGATGGCTAATGTAACGATGCGGACTGTAACCGGGTTATATAGGTACCAGGCTAAAAGATAAAACATGGCGATAAAAATAGATAGGATCATCAGCGGGAAAGCAACTTTAAAAAACCCAATAAAACTAATGTGCACACCGCTTCTTTCAGCCATACCGGCCGCTACCAGGTTGGCAGAAGCACCGATGATAGTACCGTTTCCACCCAGGCAAGCACCCAGGGCTAAAGACCACCACAGAAAATCAATATTTTCAATTGATCCCAAACGGCCCATTTCATTAATTAGTGGGATCATCGTTGCCACAAAGGGGATATTATCCACAAAGGAAGAAGCAAGCGCCGATAGCCACAGTATGAACATGCCTGCCGGTAATAAAGCGCCTTGCGTGGTTTCCAACGCTAACAGGGCAACGGCCGCGATTACACCCGTTTTTTCAAGACCGCCAACCACAATAAACAGGCCGACGAAAAAGAAGATTACAGGCCATTCCACCCCATGGAAGGCATGTTCAGGGTCAAACCGTGATATGGCCAGTAAGAGGGCGGCTCCGGCTAAAGCAATAACTGAACTCTCCAGGTGCACCACCTGATGGATAGTAAAGCCTAAAACTGTGAGAGCCATTACGAAGGCAGCTTTTTTAAGCAGAGCAGGGTCCTTAATTTCTTTGTTTTCGTCCATTGCTAATATCTGCTGTTGGAGTTCCGGGGTGGTTCTAAGTTCCTTGCCATAAATACGTAGCAGGATAAGCAAGGTAATTGGGTAAATCACAATTACAATTGGAGCCAGATTAATTAAAAAATCCAGAAATCCAAGATGCGTTGCCCCGCCAATCATGATGTTAGGCGGGTCACCAATTAGCGTGGCTGTGCCCCCAATGTTGGAGGCCATAATTTCAGTAATTAAAAACGGTATCGGGTTTACCATGAGTTTTCTGGTTATAGCCAGTGTCACGGGCACAATCAGCAGTACCGTGGTGACGTTATCCAGCAGGGCAGAAAAAACGGCCGTTAACAGTGCCAGCGAAGCCATCACCCTGAGTGGTTCCCCGCCGGCCATTTTACTGGCGCGAATGGCCACAAATTCAAAAATTCCGGTTTGACGGGTAATACTGACAATGACCATCATACCGATGAGCAGCCCGATGGTATTAAAATCGATATAGTGTACCGCATCATCAGGGGATAATGTCCCTGAAACCATTAGTAAGGCAGCACCGGCAAAAGCCGCCACGGTTCGATGAATTTTCTCCGATACAATAATAGCGTAGGTAATTAAAAATACCGCGATAGCCCAGTAAGTTACGCTTTCGGTCATGTGTTTCTCTCCTCTCAATACTTACCAAAATTAGACACAAAAATAGAGGGGCAGCCAGCACAAATGCTGGCTGCCCCCCCTGGCAGCCGGAAAATTCCGCAGTGGCCGGTATCGACCCCACCCGAAAATTACCTTTATACAGTTATTAGTCGTCCCATGCCTTGCACCCTTTTCCCAGGGTCAAACGAAATGATTATTTGATTTGCTTATTTTTAAGTATGCCATAAGTGTTTCGAATTGTAAATATGCTTAAGCTAAAGCTTAAGCTAAATAAGGTATCTAGTCATTTATAATTATGTGGCCGGGTATAAGAAAATGTAATAAGGAATAGATGAATGTTGGTGATTAATTTTTAAATGGTAACTATTTCCTTGTAAATAGAATATTATATAAATATAAAATATAACCATCTAAAAATGTGTTATTTGCCGGGAGATAGATAGTATGTTTTTTTCTAAAATAAAAAGGGCTCTGCTTAAATATCAAAACAATATTGAAAAACAAAACAATTATGATTTTGCTAGTATCGAAATAGGTGAAATGAAGGTCACATTAGCCCGTCGAGTAAATATCCCGGTGCCCCACGAGTTTTCAGTATTTATCCCCAGGGTGGAAATAAGGAAAAGGTATTACAACAACGAAGGTTTACAATACGAGAAAGAAATAATTTATAACAGCCTGACTATAGTGCACTCCCCGCAGCGCCCTCCGACGGAAGCCGTTCGAATTAAATGTGAAGGAAGAAATAACAATTCTCCTACACGCTAAAAGGGCGCGCTTTTTAGTGGACCGCTAAGCCCCGGCATGCAGCCTAAAAATAAATATCCTTGCCAGATCTGGCAAGGATTAAGGACGGGTTTTTGAAGGTGTTGCAGCTTCAGGCGATGGTAGTGACCATGTGTGGTCCGCTAAGCCAGTTGTTTATTTCAAACATGTTGGAGACAGAGCCGATTTTAAGTTTGTCATTGATTTTGTAATAGTCCAGGCAAGTGCCGCAGGAAAGTACGCTGGTGCCGGAGGCATGCATCTTTTCCAGCTGATTCATCACATCTGAGCCGGCACAGGTCAGGAAAACACCGGTATTAAGAAACAGCAGTGCTGCCGGCGGCGGATTCATCTCCGCCAGGGTGGTGAACAGGCTTTTTATAAGCACCTGGCCCAGGTCCGGGGAACCCTGCCCCAGGGCGTTGGTGGTGATAAAGTAAACCGGACCCGACTCGGCAGACCGTGTGGTTTCCTGTTTATAACCGCCATCTGTTTTTGAGGGCAGGGCTTCACCCGGGTGGCTGATATTTAGGTGAAATGCGTCGTCCTTTGCTTCTTCAGTCACCTCATAACCGGCGTTTTTAGCGAACAAGATGACATTTTGGCGGGCAACATCGTTATCAACGATCGTAATTATTGATGCAATACCTTCTGTTTCCATAGCTTTTTTAGTATTTAATACCGGCTGCGGGCAGGCCAGCCCACGGCAGTCCACTGTTTTATGATTCATTGGGTGCCTACTTCTCCTTTCGCCTTGGTGCCCACTTCTTCTTTATCACCACTAGGCACCACTCTGATTAATTTTTCTTCCCGGGGCAGCACCCGGCCGATGATAGCGGCATGGATGCCTGCCCCGGCCAGCTCGCTGATTATTTTTTCAGCGCCGGGGGCGGGGATGGACACCAACAGCCCGCCGGATGTTTGGGGGTCAAAGAGCAGCATCTGTTCCTCGGGCTTAAGACCCTCGTCCAGCTCAACCCGGCCGCGCAGGTATTCCCGGTTGTCGTAAGCTCCGCCGGGGATCAGACCCATCCGGGCCATGTTCATGGTTTCGGGCAGCAGCGGCAGAGATGAGTAATCAATCTCCAGGGTCACCCCGCTGGCGCCGGCCATTTCGGAAGCGTGACCCAACAGTCCAAACCCGGTGATATCGGTGCAAGCCTTGGCGCCATGCCGCAGCATGGCTTCGGATGCCTCTCTGTTCAGAGCGGACATGCTTTGGGCGGCTACACTTACTGCCGCTTCTGATACCATTTCCGCTTTGATACCGGTAATGATAATACCGGTACCCAGCGGCTTGGTAAGCACCAGTAAGTCACCTGCTCTGGCTCCGGCATTGGCGGTAATTTGTTCGGGCCGGGCCAAGCCGGTCACGGTAAGTCCGTACTTGGGCTCGGCATCGCGCACTGTATGTCCGCCGGCAATAATGCCGCCCGCTTCCTGTACTTTCTCAGCCCCCCCCCGTAATATTTCTTCCAGTATCGTATGAGGCAGGCAGTCGGGGAAGCATACTATGTTCAACGCCATAAGCGGTCTGCCACCCATGGCATAGATGTCGCTCAGTGCGTTGGCGGCCGCGATTTGGCCGTACAGGTAGGGATCGTCAACCATGGGTGTAAAAAAGTCTACCGTCTGGATCAGTGCCTGGTCGTCGTTTAACTTGTAAACAGCGGCATCATCCGAGGTTTCCAGGCCGACCATCAGGCGCGGGTCATTGGAGACTGGTATATGTCGCAGTACCTGCGACAGGGTGTGGGGACCCACCTTGGAAGCTCACCCGGGAACCTGGGTCAGCCCGGTTAACTTCATGTTTTTTTTAGAATCAGGCATGTAATATCCTCTTCTCTCTTTTCATTAGCATGTGCAATTATTCAATTTTTACATTTTTGTTTCCTTTATTATTCTTATATAATATTTTTATGGAAGCCCGGGCATCAAAAAAATATTTTTATGTATTTTCATTTATGACCGAACATAAAGGTGTACTTCTTGAGTAAAAATATGATAAAATCTGAATGATTGTGTACAAGCCAGATTTTACAGAGGAGGAAACTTAATCATGGAGCAGCCATTTGAAGTGATTGTTTTTGGACTTAACGCTCCGGCCGCCAGCTCTGGTGGTTGAGGGCCGAGGCCATCCGCCGGGTGCGGAGCAGAAAAAACTATGAAACAAGAGGCCGAGGAACTAGGTACAACCCTGAAGGGCGATTTCGGGGACGATGTAACTACCAAATTCGTGGACGTATCCACTGAGGAAGTTAACCAATACCCTAACATCACGGCCATCCTGGGTAAGGTAAGACTGCCGCTGACGGTAATTAACAATGAACCCCGTTTTCATGGCGGTATATCGGCCGATGTAATTACCAACGCTCTGAAAGAGATGCAGCAAAAGGCAGAGTAATAAAAAGGGAAAGGGGACACACCTCCTGTAGCGGAAAGGCGACACACCTCCTGCGGAGGAATGTCCCCAACTTATGAATGTCCCCAACGTATAATGTCCCAAGGTAGCAAATATAATTGGTAAAAATAACCTTAAAAGCGTTATTTTTCCCCTCCGGGCCGCATAAAGTTAGTGGCAAGGAGGGGATTTTTATGGCCTGGAAGGATTTAAAAAACCGTTTTAAAAGGCAATTCTCTGATTACCTGGAGTTGCCCGGTGATATCATGCTTGATTTGCCCAAAATTGTGCTAGTGGGCAACCTGCAAGTGTTTATTGAAAATCATCGTGGGATCCAGGAATATAACCCGCAGTTGGTCCGGGTCGTCGTTAACGACAAGGTTGTAGAAGTCACCGGCGAGAATCTGACTTTGCGCAATATTTTGCCTGATGAAATATGTGTGGAAGGTCAAATTAACTCTCTGTCCTTTTACAATTAATTAGGAGGCGACCTGTAATGCTGTTGTTTAGATTTCTGTCCCGCTTAGGTGGGTACGTTACTATAACGCTGCCCGAGGGGTGCCTGGAAAAATTCATCAACCTGGCCGTTTCCCGAGGGGTGTTTTTATGGGATGTAACCGGCATAGGCACCGGTCGGGTGGCCATGAAAGTGCGATTAAGTGGTGTACAAGCCTTGCGTCACGTGGCCCGGATGACGGGCTGCCGGTTTAAAATAATCGGTCGGCATGGTCTGCCCTTTTTAGTCAGTCGGATGAAGCGGCGCCAGGCTATGACAGCAGGTGCCCTGATATTTGTGGCAGCGCTATACGTGCTGTCGTCATTTGTGTGGTTCATCGAGGTCACTGGCAATAAGCTGGTAACCGACCAGGCGGTCGAGCAAGTGGCCCGCCAGGCTGGTCTGAAACAAGGAGTGCCCCGGTGGACACTAGACGTACCCACCTTGGAGGAAACCATACTGGACCAAGTGCCGGGTTTGTCCTGGGTTGGTGTATACGTTGAAGGCACCAGAGTGTACATCAAGGTGGTAGAGAAAAAATTGCCGCCCCCGGATGAAACCGGGCATCCGGTGGATGTGGTGGCAGTCAAGGACGGACTGGTTAAAGAGATACTGGTGCTCAGCGGGCACCCCGAGGTTAAAGAGGGAGATACCGTTACTTCCGGACAGGTACTGATATCAGCCGCTATCCCGCCCCCGGTAATAGATGAAGAAAAAGAAGCCCCAGACGGGGAAGACGCCCTGGAACCCAAAGAGCAACAGCCGCTTCGTTATGTCCACGCTCGGGGGATCGTCAGGGCCAGGGTTTGGTACGAGGGCGTGGCAAATATGAAGCTGATGGAAAAAGGCGCCGAGATTACCGGTCGTGAAACTACCAGATTTGGCATTAAATTAGGGAGTAAGGAAATAATTCTAATAGGGCCGCGAAAACTTCCTTTTGAGCATTACGCACTGGACATTGAGGTTAAACGGGCACCTGTTTGGAGGAATATAAACCTGCCCGTCGAATTACTAACGGTGAGGTACTATGAGGAAAAACTTTACACTAGAAGTTACACTAGGGATGAGGCCCGGCGCCTGGCCGGACGGAACGTACTGGACAGCATTCGCGAGCAACTGCCCGAAGGCGCAAAAATAGTTAATGAACGGCTTGAAGAAGTGGAAACAACCGGTTCCGGCACGGTGCGTGTCAGGGCCATAGTTGAGACACTTGAGGATATTGGCATTGACAAGCCTTATCAATACCGCGGAGGAGGTTCCGGCGCTTGACGGATAACTTGGAAGACCGAGTAATAATGGATGATTTAGGTGCCGCGGCGGAGATATTCGGCCGGCATGATCAAAATTTATCCCTTTTAGAGCAGACTCTGGGTGTTAAGATGGTGGCCCGGGGTGAAGAATTGTTAATTATGGGCAACCGGGAGCAGGTGGAAACGACCCGGGTGGTTATCGGTCAACTGCAAGAATTTTACCGAGCCGGAAACCGGTTGACAACCCATGAGATTAATTATACCATTGACGCTGTAAAAGCAGGCCAAACTGACGTCATCCAGGGTTTGGCCAGGGATGTGGTACTGGTAACCCCAAGGGGTAAGAAAATCAAGTCCAAGACGGTGGGCCAGCAGAAGTATATTGAGGCCCTGCAAAAATATGATATTGTTTTCGCCGTTGGCCCGGCCGGTACCGGGAAAACTTACCTGGCAGTGGTGATGGCCATTCGGGCACTACGCAACCGCAACGTAAACCGGATCGTTTTGACCAGGCCGGCGGTTGAAGCCGGAGAAAAACTAGGATTTTTACCCGGCGATTTGCAAGAGAAAGTGGATCCTTATCTGCGCCCTTTATATGACAGTCTTTACGATGTGCTGGGCTTTGAAAGTACGCAAAAATACTTGGAACGGCACATTATTGAGATTGCGCCCCTGGCTTATATGCGGGGCAGGACGCTGGAGGATTCCTTTGTCATTCTTGATGAGGCCCAGAATACCACCCCGGAGCAAATGAAAATGCTCCTTACCCGCCTGGGGTATGGTGCCCGGGCGGTGATCACCGGGGACGTCACCCAGGTGGACCTGCCCAAGGGGCAGCAATCCGGTCTGATTCACGCCCGGCAGGTATTGAGAAACATTAAGGACATATCATTCCAAGAATTATCCAGCCAGGACATCGTCAGGCATCCACTGGTGCGGGAGATTGTACAGGCTTACAGCGATGAAAGCGCACCGGTTGAGTAGCGTAGGCAGCTTTTGTATAATACCGGGTCGCTACAATAAGGGGAGTGGATAACATGCGCCCTCCAGTTAAGTTTAAGGGAAGAATCGTGGACAGCTTCAGTCAATTGGCCGGTAAAAGGAAAGTGCGCCGGGGTTTGGCCGCTATAGTTTTTTTTATTGCCCTGACCCTAATTATAGCCGTGGATTTTATGCCTCAAAAAGTAAACCTGGTTGTGGGCCAAGTCTCACCGAGGGATATTCATGCCCCTCAAGGAGTAACTTTTGAGGATAAGGTCAGCACTGAAGAGGCCCGGTCATTGGCGGCAACCAGGATTGAACGACAGTATATCGTGGACCCGCGCGTTAGTGTGGATGTGCAGCAGAATATTTCCGAACTGGTTAAATCCATCATAGCTGTTCAGGCAAACGAGGAATTGGTTGCAACCGAAGGGGAACAGGCTGATGAAACTGCCGAGAAGCTGGCTGAAACGGAAAAGGTGCAGCAGCTAAGAGATATCATTCCATTCAATTTGTCTGACGATGTAATTAAATCGCTGACTCAGCCCGATCAAGAACAAAACCTAAACCGCCTGGAGACTGGCCTTACTGCCATGGTAGTCAGGGTAATGGGAACACCGGAAGGTGTGGCTCAAGAAAATTTGTCTGATGCAGAAAAAGAACTTATCGAAGGGCTACCGTCTTTACAGCTGTCCGGTGCTTATAATGAACTGGCCGCTGGCATGGTGCGTAATTTCTTGCGGCCGAACCGTTTTTATGATTCCGATAAAACAGAACGTTTAAAAGATACGGCCCGGGAAGCGGTTAACCCGGTGATGGTTACCGTTAAAAAGGATGAAAAGATAATTGGTGTGGGTGAAATAGTCACCGATGAACACCTGGCCAAACTGGACGCGCTGAACTTGACCCGCCCCACATTGCCGGTATCATCCGTGCTGGGCTCGGCCTTGCTGGTGGGCTTGATGATGGTGGTGGTATTGTTTTACCTGTACCAACAAAATAGGGAAATATACCGCAATGCCGGCCACCTGTACCTGCTGGGTATTATTGTGCTGGGTGTTTTGGGGGTGGCCAAGGCTATCATTGCCATTAACATAGGCCAATGGCCTGAATTTGGTGCCTTGTTCGGCTACCTGGCGCCTATTGCGGCAGCAGGGATGCTAATCGCCATCCTGCTGGATTCTCGCCTGGCCGTGCTGGTGGTGGCCGTGATGAGCTTCATGCTGGGATTAATGACCGGCGGTGAAATTAAATTTGCAGTGGTGGGCCTGATCGGCGGTATCACCGGGATTTACGGGGTAAGCAAGCTCAGCCAGCGCAGCGACCTGGCCCGGGCTGGTTTTTATGCCGGCGCTGCCGGCATGGCTGCCATATTCTCCATGGGTCTGTTAAGTGAAATATCCATTGGGCTGGTAATAACATCCAGCCTGATACTTGGTTCTGTAAACGGTATTTTGTCTTCCATTTTAACCAACGGAGCCATACCTTACCTGGAAAGCGCCTTCGGAATTACCTCGTCAGTACGGCTGCTGGAGTTGTCCAACCCGGGTAACGCACTGCTTAGGCGGCTGCAGATTGAGGCGCCGGGTACTTACCACCACAGCCTGCTGGTAGGCAACCTGGCCGAGGCAGCGGCAAACGCCGTGGGCGGTGATGCGCTGCTGGTGAGAGTGGCTGCTTATTACCATGACATTGGCAAAATAAAAAGACCGTACTTTTTTATTGAAAACCAAATGGGCGACAACCCCCATGATAAAATAGCGCCCACGCTGAGCACCCTGATTTTAACCTCGCACGTTAAAGACGGGGTGGAACTGGCCCGGGAGCAAAAACTGCCTGAGGGTATTACCGAAATAATTGAACAACACCACGGTAACAGCGTGTGTAGTTTTTTCTATCATAAGGCTATGGAAAACAATAAAAATGAAAACGTCACCGAAGAAGAGTTTCGCTACGAAGGTCCCAAACCCCAAACCAAGGAAGCAGCTATGGTTATGCTGGCCGATGCAATTGAAGCGGCGGTCCGATCATTACAAAACCGCACATCCGGCCGGGTGGAAGGGATTGTGCGGAAGATTATTAAAGATAAGCTGATGGACGGCCAGTTGGATGAATGCGACTTGACTCTGAAGGATTTAGATATCATTGCCAGTGCCTTTATCAGGGTATTGTCGGGAATATTCCACAACCGGATTGAGTACCCCGACCCGCAATCGCTGCAGCACAAAGAATCAGCCAAGAAAGCCAAACGCCGCAAAGGTTTGCAGAGTATCGGATAAACGTACAAAGACCCGTGCCGCTATCAGGGGCCGGGTCTTTGTTTAATTCATTAGAATTAGATATTTAAGACAATTTTTGGACGTTATCAGCGTTAATTTTGTTGGATTCCTTGGGTACGAATGTTTTGCAGCAGGTAGCCATACAAGTGTCCGCCGGAGTAGGCGACAGTTGCTTGGCCATGGTGGCGTCAATCCGGTCGGGTTGTTGACTGCCGAACTCGTCGTTAGTAACTATAATCTCGTTGGCAACGCACTTGTTGCCTTGGGCATAATAGTGGCAGGTATCAACAAGGCAGTGGATGTGCTGTTGATTCATATTTTGTCCCTCCTTGATATAGTTTTAACTTCATAATTATTTTTAGCATTTTGCTCTTTTTTATTTTGCCAATTGACGCCACGATTCTAGATTGTCATACTAAAATTTTTATAATCATCCCAAACTATAGTTAAACCAAATTTCTCAAAACATCTTTTCAAAAGAGGGGCTGGTAAATATGCCGGTTTTCGTAAACAACCTACAAGATAAGGTATCCATTGAAGACGGGCTTGAGGAACTGCTCATTGCAGTGGTGGACGAAGCGCTGCGCGATTCCGGCATTGCCGGAGACCCCGAGGTCAGCCTGGTGTTTGTTGACGACGAATACATTGCCGATTTAAATCGGCAGTATCGGTCGGTGGAAGGTCCGACGGACGTGCTTAGTTTTGCCCTGCAGGAGGGTGAACCCATGCCGGGCGGTGAAGAAGAAGGCCCCATGCTCGGGGATGTGGTTATATCGCTGGAAACGGCCACCCGCCAGGCCGGAGAGTACGGGCACAGCTTCCAGCGTGAAACCGCTTACCTGACGGTGCACGGCGTACTGCACCTTTTAGGATTCGACCATGGCACCGGGCCTGAAAAGCAGCAAATGAGGGAACGGGAAGAAGCCATTCTAAACCGCGTCTTGCCCAGCGGTGGATCTAAAACCTGACATTCTAAAGGCCGGCAAGCAGGCTGCCTTCATTATGACAGGGGAACTCGGCGGTGCTTATCGAAAGCCTAGGGAAGGGTGAAGGCGTGTTTAGAATTTTAAAAAGCTTTGGCTGGGCTTTGTCGGGTATTCGACAGGTATCAATGACCCAACCAAATATGAAAATACACCTGACAGCGGCTTTGCTGGTTATAATAGTTTGTGTATCATTGCTGCACATGCCGGCCCTGGAACTGGCCATTGTAATCCTGGCTATCTTCATGGTGCTAGCGGCGGAAATGTTCAACACCGCCCTCGAGGCAGCGGTTGACCTTACAACCACCCGCAGGCACCCGCTGGCCAAGGTGACCAAGGACGCTGCCGCCGGGGCGGTGCTGCTTACCGCTTTAAATGCTGTTGTGGTGGCCTACTTGCTGATCTGGCCCCACCTAAGAAACCAAATATTGAGGTGATGGTATGAAGCCTGAAGAGCTGGTGCAACGAGCCCTGAAGGCCAGGGAAAAAGCGTACGCCCCCTACTCCCATTTTAAAGTGGGAGCGGCCATACTTTCCACTGACGGGGAAGTATTCACCGGCTGCAACGTGGAAAACGCCTCCTATGGTCTGACGGTTTGCGCCGAGCGGGTGGCGCTGTTTAAGGCAGTGACCATGGGCAGGCGCAGCTTTTCCGCCATTGCTATCGCCGCCGGTACTAGTGATTACTGCAGTCCGTGCGGCGCCTGCCGCCAAGTGCTGGCCGAATTCGGCGGCAGCACCAAAGTGTACATGGCCAACTGTAAAGGTGAATACCGCGAAATGACCGTGGCCGAGCTGTTGCCGGCAGCGTTTAATCTAACAAAGTAGCTCCTTACAATATGATTATATAAAATTAAGCGACCCGGAGGTTTTGATAGCTTATGCTTGAATCAGGTTTTAAATCCGGTTTTGTGTCCATTGTAGGCCGCACCAACGTGGGTAAGTCCACCTTGCTGAACAGAATGGTAGGGCAAAAAGTGGCCATAATGTCCGACAAGCCTCAGACTACCAGGCACAAAATCCAGGCCGCGCTTACCGGGGACGGCTTTCAAATTGTTTTTCTGGATACCCCCGGTGTCCACAAACCCAAGCATCGCTTGGGCGAGCACATGGTTAAACTGGCGCTGAACACACTGCGGGAAGTGGACATGGTAATGTTGATAGTGGAAGCGGCCATGCCCGGCCCCGGCGACCGATACATGTTGGAGCAAATTAAGCATGTCAAGAATCCGGTAATGCTGGTAATCAACAAAATTGACCTGGTGGAAAAGAATGAACTGTTGGGGATTATAGACACTTTCCAAAAGGCACACAGCTTTGCGGCAATTGTGCCCGTTTCGGCCTTAAATGGTGAAAACGTCCAGCGCCTGCCTGAAATAATTACCGCTTACCTACCCGAAGGTCCCCAGTATTACCCCGACAATATGGTAGTGGACAGACCGGAGCGGTTCATCATGTCCGAAATCATCAGGGAAAAAGTGCTGCACCTGACCAGTCAGGAAATACCTCACTCGGTAGCCGTGGTGGTTGAAGAAGTCGAGGAACGCCCTAACGACCTGCTGGCGGTAAGCGCCACCATCTACACTGAGCGGGACAGCCAAAAAGGGATCCTAATCGGTAAAGGGGGAGGGATGCTCAAGCAGGTGGGCCAGTTGGCCCGGGAAGAAATAGAAGCCCTGCTGGGTTCACGGATTTACCTGGAGCTATGGGTTAAAGTGAAGAAAGACTGGCGCAACCGGGAGAACTATATGAAGAATTTCGGGTTAATGGATAGTTAAAAAACTGTTCTTATAGCCCTTGCTCACATTATTTTACATATTAAGTACCTCCCACAAAATTGATTGACACATCTCGCGGGCAAGTAATATGATGTAGTGTAAGCATAATTAAAACAGCATTCTTCGTTAGGTGAGGTTACTCTACAGACACAAGCCACTGCCCGGAAATGTCGAGAGACAGTATAACTAAAGGACAACAAAAAAATTATAACTCTAAGTCTTTGATATCAATGTTCCAATCCACAACAAATTCTTTCGAACTATCCTTTTTAGCAAGGATGGTTATTTTTTCTATTATCTTTCTAAGTTCTGTATTGGTAGATTTATCAATATCAAAATTTTCCAATGCTTTTACAAACTCTTGATAAGTTCTCCAAACCTTATTAATCTCATTTTTCAGATTTAGAATCATATTCTGTTTAGTTGTTAATTCCTTTAATTCATTTTCTGTTTTTTGTTTTAACTTCCTATATTCTTTTTTATCAATATCGCCATCGGCTAACATTATATTAAGATTTGACTTTCTATTTTCAAGTTTTTTAATCTTCTCTTCAAGTGCAGGCAATTTATTTAATTCTTCATCGCTTAAATACTTTTCAATATACATTTGATAAAATTCTTTAAATGTATATTTAAAAGTATAGAAAGCACGACCTGATCTTTCATCTGTAGCAAATTTTGCAAATAACTTACTAAGCATGTCAAATATTTCTTCTTCTTTGATGTAATGATAGTCATTGCAAATAGTTTTATCCTTATGCCTACCACTACAAACGTAGTAGAATACACCTTTTTTATCACTTCTTTGCATTCTCTTCATTGCTGAACCACATTCACAGTAGAAAATATTACTTAAAATATTTACACTTGAGTATTTCTTTTTGTGTTCAAAAAACTCTTTCCTATAATTCAATTCGTTTTGTGCAGCTTGGAATGTTTCTTTGTCAATAATTGCTTCAATATTATTCTCTATCCATTCATCTTCATCTGTTATCCTTATTTCATTAGCAAAAATATCATCCATTTCCCTCTGGTGACCAATTTGTTTACCTGTATATATTAAATTGGTTAATATATGTCTTAGTGTAGTATGTTGCCACATCTTACCTTTTTTAGTTGTAATATTGTTTTCATTTAAATATTGACTAATTTTGTTAATAGACATTTTTTGATTAACATACATATCAAAAATATTTTTAACATTTTCTGCTTCTTTATTATTAATTTTAAGATAACCATTAATTTTATCATATCCATACGGTGGTTGACTCGTCCAGACACCTGAGTTCTGCGCCTTTCTAATTCCTGATTGTATTTTTCTACTCATTTCACGAAGCTCGTTTTGTGCAAATACCAAAAAGAAGTCAATTAAAAATTCGTCTGAATGGTTACAGGATTTAATATTTTGTGTAATAAAATGCAAATAGACATTGTACTTTTTGAGATCTCTAATTTTATCCATACCTTGTGCGGCATTTCTTGCAAACCTTGAAACATTTGAAACCAATATTGCCTCAAATTGTCCTTTTTCGGCTTCTTTAAACATTCTGTTCAATTCAGGTATTTTATCGAGTGCCTTACCACTTAAACCTCTATCTGCATATATTCCATCACCGAATGTGCCTATACCCTGAACAAGTTCATATCCAAGTTTTTTAGCATTCTCCCTAAAGTCCTTAATTTGTGCATCGTAGCTACGTTTTTGATCATCGGAATTGGAACTGACCCGGCAATAACCCACAGCAGGTATTAACAATATGCTCACCCCTTTTAAGATATGTCAATATTATAAAAGGATAACGAATATTAGTCAAGAATATTATAGTAAAATTACTTAACCCTGTATATAAACAAGGTTACCATCCAATTCTTACAATTAATTTAAATGGCCCGTATCAAATTAAAATTTAATTTAGGTACAAACCTTGCCGGGTAAATTTAAACGCTTTTTAAAGTGGTTTTAAGCGAATTGAGAGATAGTAATATCATCTTGCTTATAGTTTTTCATTAATTCCGGCTGATTTTGCTATTGATTCTAATATTGCTAGGGCTGCCTTTAATATATTCCTTTTATTTGTGTTGCTGGTGGGATCATAATCAGCATTAAAAGCAAGGCCATTTTCCTATAAGTAAATGTTTAGTTCTTCAGGGGTAAGGGTTATTTCTTTTGTCTCCATTTGTAAGCGTTATATATTGGTCATAAATTGTACCTCCTTAAAATTAGGAATAAAAAAACCTGCTCTATTAGCAGGTAGAATACACTAAGAGTTATTAATTATATTGTTTTATGTCATTTGGATTTCCAGGTAGATTTTCTATAAAAGACGATAGTTGATAATCATCTACATATGCTAAAACGTAACCTAATCTAATATCTTTAAAATAAAATGTTAATGATAAATCATGCTTTGGATTTTTTGCTTGAATTTCGCTTCCTAACCTTTTTGCATAAACCTCTTTATTTTCCATGGCACTCCATTTTGACCAAAAACTATTTAGATTAATTGTTCCGTTATATGCTGCTTTAGCTAATACAGCTATTCCATCACTGTCGAATTCTAGTTTTGATATAGTAAACATGGATTTAAATTTTTTATATTCTTCTTCACTAATATCACCAATGTTTACAGAAATTGAGTTCAAAAGATAGGTTATCCCTTGATAGTTAATTGCATTGACACCATCTACTTTAACTATTTTAGTTTTTTGTATAATAACAGAATTATTTTGTTGATCCCATTCTATATCATTTTTAGATAAGTTATGTTTATTTGCCCATTCTGCTAAAGTATAGTAAATGTTATTATTATATTTGATAGTATATCCATCAATTTGGGTTATTTCTTTATTGTTTGAAGTTTGATTTCTGATTTCAGTTGTTTCAACCGAATCCTTACCTGTGATAATTACTGCTCTTTTTTGTCCATCCCATTCAACACTAGCCCCCAATGATTCAGCAACATATTTAGCCGGAACCATAACCCTACCACCTAACATTTGTGGTGGAGAATCACACTGTATTTCCTGACCGTTAATAATGAGTTTAATTTGTTGGGAAGCAACAGCAAAAGTAGTGGTTGCTAAAATAAAACCTGCAAGTAGACCGACAATAATCCCCCATCCAAAGTATTTTTTCATACCCATACCCCCTAAAATTTTTCTTCATTTTACCACTTGTATCGGGCAACATATTGTCATTCGACAAAATGCCACATAATATCTGATTATTTTCATAATTAAGTTGTCGGGGGTTTTAGGGTATTGCTGTATTGCTTTATCGACCCAATTTAATCATTTTTAATAATGCCAACAAACCTAATGATACCAACAGTTTCAGAATATAAGCCAACAAACCTAATAAATACAAGGGTTTATAAGCAATATAATGGCTTTTAGGGCTATAAAAAAGGTCTATTTGGCGTTTAAATTTGATTTTGGTATAAACACCTTACCGGGTAGATATGAACGCATTAAAAACCGCTTAAATGGCTTAAAGGTAGTTGTTTAATACAATCACCTTAACCTGATAGCGATACTATCGCCTGGTTTGTTGCTGATATTAATACCCTGGACTGAGATACCTATTTTTATGAATACAAATAACCTCAAACCTTACGTGGATAAGGTTTTAGGAGCCGGGATAACGTTTTTAATAAAATATACCAAACTATATATTATATAACAAATTTACAAAAATATGTTCAATTCCTATTGAAATATTTTCATTGTTAATGTAAAATATTTATTAACAGTTAAATTATTATACTAAGATGAAAATATAAAATTTAGGAGAGGATATAAATTGAAAAAAGTCATTTTAGACAAAGAAGAATTTGATAGGTTGCTTGGACGTAAACCACTAACACAATTTGTTGAAGAATTACAATTAAATGGATATAAATGCTCATATCAGAATTTCTATAATCTATATCGTGGATATAGTAATTGGACAGGCATACTCATGATTGGAGTTGCTGAAACCTTAGATGTACCTGTAGAACAATTGTTTCATGTACAGTATGTTGATAAATAATTTCATGTTATTGTAATAAATACATTGACAATGTATTTAACTTCCTGTACAATAAATCTATCCCATATACAGGAGGTGTTTTTTTGTCCGTAAAACAAGATTCTAATACCAAAAATGTACTTCAATACCTTCAAGAAAATTTTGATTTAGAGCATTTCCAAGTTTCCGATTTTCCGTTAATGCCAGGTGGTAAGATCCTTAAGGGCAAGCAAGGTGGAGAGCTGCTAATATACTGGGATATACTTCAGCAACAGATTAAATGGACGCAACAGGAGGTAATGTAATGAGTGGAATAGGGTATGTCATCAGAGATAATAATGGTAATTTTCCTTGGAGACTTGGTTTGTCCAGGAAAGAAGAAAGCAATCAAACCTGTTGGGATTACGTTACCTCATTAAAACATGCTAATACCGGACACGGTAATTTAAAACTAGCAGAAGCAACAGTTCAAAGACTACAAGAATTAAATTCTGTCGCTCAAATTCCTGGACTTTCGTGGGAAATAGTTGAAGACAATGATTTTGTAAAACCGATTGAGCAAAATGAAATTAAGTGTTTTGAACATGATATACCTGAAGGACACGTTACTAATCACCGGAAAGCAGTAAAAGAAATCTGTAAAAAATATAAAACGATTTTTCGAGAAATTGAAATGAAGTGGAGAGAAAAAACTAATGGTGGAGGTGCACCAATTCATTGAGCAATATTGTTAAGTTTCCTTGTAGTCAACATGTGGAGTCTAAACAAGAACAGTCAGAGTTAATAGATATGCCGGAAAATGAGCTTGAAAAAATGTATGATTCACCAGATGATTATATCAGCAGTGAGAAATGTTTTAAATGCGGCAAGGTTTTAAAACATGGATATGATAGTGAAGAGATTTGGTATTTTGTAAACCAGCGAGGCGGGTATGGTTCTCAACTAGATGGATCACAAGTAGATATAAAAGTATGTGATTTTTGTATGATGAAATTCCTTGGAGTTAAATAGAAAAACCAGCTAAATTTCTTAGCCGGTTAAATAATGAAATAACTATTGACATTCATGGTAAAAAAGAGTAATATAAATACAACTACGCGAGTCGCAAGGCTCGCTTAGATATTTTATTCTTTTTTGGAGGTGTTGCCTATTCGCTATTATAATTTAATTATGTAACTAATCCTAACAAAAACATTTTAACACATAATTTTTTTTATAGCAATTAATTTAAAAACATTTTTTTTAAATAGGTAAAAACGCAAGTATATAGGACAGGACCACACTTGCCCTATGGATAGTGGCTAGTATAGTGTGTCTATAAAATTTAAAAAGAAGGGGTGATGATAAAATGTGCCATTTGAGCAGTAAAGCAATAGTAAGTAAATTATTTTATTGCATAATTAACGACTTCTACTGACCAAACCAAATTTAATTTTACACAATATAATTAGAAGTTATTAATTAAATATTGCTCGTCAAATTACCTGCTCAAATGGCACATAGAGCTGGTATAGATGTGGCGGCATTGTCTTTTTTAAGGCATGTTTAAAAGGTCTACTGCCGGTTTGATTTTAAGTAGATTTTTTTAAGCATGCCTTTTTATATTTTAGGAAAGAGGTGAGGACTATGTAGAAATACAGGCAGTTCAATGAATTAAGCGCATATTAAAATTAAACCAAATCAATTTAAATCATTAAAGGAGGAAATTTATTATGAATTTTGACGAAGCTTTAAAAAATCTTAGGGACAACAAAGTAGTGACAAGAAGTAGTTGGCATGGGGAAAGTTTAGAACTTAAAAATGATCAATTTATTGTAACTACTCAAAAATCTCCAGAAACAATATCGGAGCAATGGAATCCTAAACATGATGATCTTCAGGCCAATGACTGGATTCTAATTGATCCAGATGATATTAAGAAGTTCCACTTATCAATAAATCAATTAAAAAGCCTTGGAGTTAACCAAGAGGCCATTGATGAGCTGGAGAAACCTGATACATTACCAACTTCCACAGAAAGAACTAAAGAATTACAAGGTATCGTGGAGAAATTATTCCCTGATAAAAAATCATTGCTAAAAGATACAGTAGATTTATCAAATTTAGGTATTCAAAATTGTATGTCAACATTTAAACAACCACAATTCCCTGAAATAGCTAGGAAGTAAGTAATAGCGGAGAGCAGCCATGAGTATGTGCCTGGTTGCTACTCTCTAAACAAATAAATAAAGATAAATAATATAGGAGGATAAATGTATTGATTGAAAATGATAACAATAACATATACATAATGCCGCTTGAGGCTGCTGAAATATATGAACATATGCATAGAGATAAGGAATTGCTCAGAAGATATGTGGGCATGATACCTTTTTCTTCAGAATTAGAACAATTACATGAACAAAAATTAAAAGTGTTTAATAGTAAAAGATACAATAAAAAAATGACTAATGACATTATCAATGTCAAGTTTAAGCAGAAGGTAAAAAGTGCAGAAGAGATTATCAAACTCAAACTGAAAAGGAATAAAGGCATAAAAGATGAGAAAAAAAGAGCAGAAATAGATAAGGAAATTGAGGAATTAAAAGCCAAGAAAGATTGGATAGCAATTAAAGTTGACGATGAAATAGATAAGGATACCAATCAAATTAAAACAAAAGGGTTAAGAACTCTATTTTATGAAAATGGATTCACGTTAGAAATTGATGATAAAAAAATTGAGTATGTAGTATATAAGCGTTCAAGTGCCAAAAGCAGAACTGGTCAAGTGCTATTCATTCGTAAAGCATTAAGGGATAAGATGATTAAATGGGCCAGGATGGGAATGGATTTAGAGGGAAGAAATGATGTCGATTACCCTAGTCTTTTAGCGTATGAAAGTTTGGTAAGCTCAAATATTGAAGGATATGTAGAAATTAATCCTGATAATATTTTAATTGTAGACGATGTTAAGAGTATCTTTCCAATAGATTGTAACGTGGTTGAGAAAGACGAAAATGGAAAACTAGTTAGTAAACCAGCAAATGGATATATGATGAAGAATGACATTTTCGATGGTGAGGGGTTACTCCAAAGTGATTACTTTGATAAATGTGGCAGAAGTGACAAGGGAATGATTCTCACTAGACAGCATATGTTTAAATCCTGCTTATTTAATACCAACATTCAAAAATTCTTTATGGATTATGCAGAAGAGAATAGTATTGACTTTGACACCTGGAAATTAACTAATATGTTTAATCAACCAATATTTGCCAAAGACGTTCACTGTATTATCACTTCTGCATCACTAAAAGCATTGAAGTTTTCTAATATCAAAGGCAGTAGGCCAAAGATGTGGGAACATTGGAAGAAGAAAGTCGCAAATGAAAAATGTATGTTTGGTATCGTTAAAAGCGATAAACCTAGTAAACGTGGGGAAGATAAAAAAGGTAATATATTACAACAAACATCCTATCAGATGCTTAATTCCATGCCAATAAGTCATGAGGAAATGAAAGAATTAAGCAAATATGAATATGACTATATTTTGAAACTAAAGAATGATGATGATGTGTACATAGAGTATTTAAGGGTTAACGCTAATAGGATAAATGCAAATAATATGCTGGTTGACTTATACGAAAGAAATAAGAGTATAACAGGTTTAGAATTATTCAAAAACAAAAGAAAAAAGGACATTCATAAATATGTTAACCATGTTAAGAAAGGCAAGATCAGATTACCAGGTGACTACCTAACAATAATGGGTAACGGCAAAGAACTCCTATATCATGCCATTTGTAGGCTGCCTGTTGATAAAGATGGTGTGTTGGACTATGAAGCATGGAAAAACCAAATGATCTTAAAGGATAATGAAGTTTATACTACATTGTGCGATTTTGATTTTGAATACACCTGTTTTAGAAATCCTCATACTTCGCAAAGTAATGTGCTAGTTGTAAAAAACAAAAATAGTTCATTTATAGCAGAGTATTTTAATCTATCTGGAAATATTATTTATACGAATGCTATAAATTTTCCAATTCAAAGAATATTATCAGGCCAAGACCTCGATAGTGACACATTGGTATTATTTATGAGTTGCAAGTTATTAGAATTAGCCAAGAAGTGTTATGTTGGAGAAAGTAATTATAGGGTCTGTGTTAACAATATTGAGCCATCTCCCAATACTTATACTGTTAATGATACTGATAAAGCTAGAATAGATAATATTCTTGCAAAAAGTCAAAGGGTTATTGGTGAAGTAGTTAATTTAGGTCAGTTTTATATGAGTACATATTGGGATCTTGTTAATCGAGATTATCAAAATGCCAGAAAGTTAAATGAATTGCTTATGGGTGTGGATATCTGCACAATTCTTTCAGAAATTTCCATAGATCAAGCAAAGCGAATATATGATATAGACATAGAAGAACAAATTAAAAATTTGAGAGAGTGTAGTATGTTGGGTGATAAAAAACCTTTGTTCTTTAAATTTATCAGTAGGAAAAAAGCTAAGACCAAATACTATAAAACTTCTATGGATTATTTGCAAAAAATATTAGAAAACCTGCCGGATGCCGATGATAAGGATATTGTAGATATTAAAAAACTATTAAATACTATAGATGCAAGAAAAGTTAAGCATAGACAAGTTAAAGGCATAGTTAGGGTAATCACTAAAATGTCAAATAAAATAAAAAATATTGAAGCTAAGTACCCTGAAAGTAAAGAACTTAATAAAAGTGATAAGAAAGAAAAGTATAGGGATATCGACTATATAATAAATGAATTTATGCATAAGGTTAAAGTATATAAAATAAAAGTGGAAACTATATATGCCATATTGTGTGATGTATTTAGTGAAAGGTTAGAGTGTAAATATAAATTAGATTTATTAAATGCTTTGTATAAGGCTAATAAAGAAGTATTTTTAAATACATTTAAAACAACTGAAATAATTAAGCAATATATTGCATAAGGTGGATATAAACGTTCGATAAAGTATTGTAAACAAATGGTTTGTGTGGTTCCTAAATGGAGTAAAGGTGTGGTGGGAAGTGTACACAATGTCCCGAATGAACGTCCATAGGATTAGTAGTTGCACCTTTCGTATTAATAAATACAAGGTACTTATATTTTTTTACTTAAAAATTTTTTAAATAAAAACAAGAGAAGTAAAAGAGGTGAAGTAATTTGCTAATGACTAGCATAATGGAAGGGCGTGAGAGGTATACCATATTTCGCAAAAGAAACCGTATTCGGTTAATAGATGTTAGTAGATATTGTGGTTGTTCAGCTTCGGCAATTAGTCAATGGGAGAATAACTTAATAAATCTCTCTGATGAGCTAATTGCAAAATATAATGAGTTTATTGATGAGTTTGAGAAGAGACAAAAAATTAAATGTGTTTAATTATGATAAAGCAGCACCATGCTTCTACATAAAGTGCATCAGTATATTGCGATTTCATAATTCATTAGAGTTACCAGGTACTCGCCAGGGAAGTGCTGGCCTCCTCCTTTAAAATTAAGCTTACCTGGTTGAGCTATGGGAATTTATGCATAGCAATGGTGTCCTAAATAGGGATACCAATTAATTTCTAAAATAAATAGGGAGTGTCAAAATAAGACACCCCCTATGGACAAATATATTTTATGTAGACATTCAATAAAACTCCTGACATTAATATATCATTAAAGGAAATCAATTGTCAAAGAAAATTTTTATTAAAGGAGAAAAAGAAACAAATGAATGAACAAGTAAAATTAATCTTTACAGGAAGAATAGCTAGGGCATTACTTAGAAAAGGTTTTCAAATAGTAGACGTAAAGCCGAACAAATATTATCCAGAAAGGACAGTTTTCGTATTTAAGGATGATCTTGGGCTTAAAGAAGAGGTACAAAAATTATCAAATAAGTAGTTATTCATAAATACGAAAAAGAAAGGAGTATAAATGGCAAAAAGAATATCTGAAAAATTATTATTAAGTAAATATTTTGATGATGAAGGGAATTTTGATGTAGATAAAGCCACTAATGAAATACTATTAATACATAATATTATATTTACCCCAAAACAAGGATTTTTTATATTTAACGGTAAATGCTGGAGAAATGTTGAAGATGAATATATTGGCTACTTAATTACTGAAGAAATGAAAATGTTATCCAAGCCATATTATTCTAAGCAAATAATTAATCATATTAAGCATAGACGTTATAGGACTCTAGATTGCATAAATTGTAATAGAAGTAGACTGGTATTAAATAACGGGACACTGGACTTATCTGATTGGAAAAATATTAAATTTTATAAAGATAAATTCTTTCTGGATGATTATTCAACAATTTATTTTGATTGTAATTATGATCTAGAAGCTAAATGTCCTGAATTTATGAAATATCTTAGCAGCACATTCAGAGGCTATGAAGAAAATATTAATATAATCCAAGAGATGTTCGGTTACTGCTTAACGACCAGTGTTAAGTTTGAAAAAATATTTATCTTTTATGGCGAGGGAAGCAGCGGAAAATCGATTCTTATAGATACCTTAAAAACATTGATAGGGGAATCTAACTATAGTACTGTCCCGATGTCCTTATTAAGTAAATCATTTCTTAGAGCTTCCATAAAAGACAAACTATTGAATTTATCAACTGAAGAAACCAATGGAATAATTAAGGATACTGCTTGGATTAAAGCAATATCAAGTGGTGATCCAATTGAAGCGCAGTTTAAATGTAAAGATAGTTTTAATTTCAATCCATTTTGCAAATTAGTTTATGCTATGAACGATTTGCCTCAGATTGAAAACTTTGATAAAGCACTACAAAGAAGGTTTTTGATTATACCATTCAAAAATATATTTAGAGGAAACGATATAGACCTTAGTTTAAAAGAAGGAAAACTACATAAAGAAATGGATGGTATTCTGCAATTTGCATTAACTGGACTAGAACGACTAGCAAGCCAAAATAAATTTACATATTCAAAATCTGCACAAGAGCAGCTTGAAAGTTATAGCATGGAAAGCAATCATGCTGAACGATATGCCGATACATATTTATCAATAAGTAACCCCGATCAATATTTAATAATTAAAGATGTCTATAAATTATATTGTGAATTTTGCAAAGAGAATAATGAAAAACCATTTAAAAGTTCTGAATTTTGTAAGATTGTTAAAAGAAAGTTTGGCCTTCCTACTGAAAAGAGGGAGCAGAAAAAAGTAAATGGAAAAGTAGTAGATATATTTGGTGGACTTAACTTTAATTAATGAAATTTAGGTTACAAAAATAACACGAATCACATTTTAAATTATAATTTTGCAACCTTCATAAAGTATTGATTTTATTGGACTTATAGCCATTTTAAAGTCAGGTAACAAAAATAACATAAAAAATTAAGAGATAAAAAAATATTATATATTATTTATAGTATTCAAAAATCCTGTGATTTTTGCAACCGACTCATAATCTCAATAAAATCAAGGGTTAGAGAGGTAACAGAGTTTTGTAACCATATCATAAATCTTGTTACCAATTTTTAATTCAGGATTCATTTTTTATTTTACCTTTCTTTGGGGAATGGGGCTTGCCCCATAAACCAAGAAATAAAATATAAAATTAACGTGGAGATTAAAAATCAAAAATATCTCCTTTAGATATATAATATTGATTTGGACGGATTAATAATTTTCGCAACAAGCGAAAATTTTAATACGGACAATGCCCCGCTGGCAAGCGACCGCCGGTAGGCAATATATAGAAAGATAATAAAGTTTGCAGGATTCCTTTCCTGTATGTTTAATTTATGGTAAATGGAAAGGAGAAGATATAATGGAATTAAGAGCCATGTCAAATAGAGAAGTAGCTAAAAGGGTTTATGATTATCTTATTCGTATCAGTAAATTAAAAGAGGAAATAAGCAAAAAACTTAATAACTATGAAAAAATTAATGAAGATTATGTAAGATCTGAATATAAGTCATTAAAACAATCTATCAAGGAAGATGCTCATTATATGAGTCTTTCAAGAAATGATATTGAAGATGATTCTGTATTGCAAAATCAATTTAAATGGGTTATACAAGAAGCATCAGCATTTGGATTTACTTCAGCAGTAAATAGTAAAATTGATTTTAATTTTTGGAATTCATTAGAGGAAGTAACATATAAATTAACAAAATTTACCCCAATGGAAGAATGGAAAAAACTAAGCGAAGAAAGTTAATAAAATAATACAAGGGTCGAAAGAAGCTTATAAGGCTTCTTTTTTATGTAAAAATGAATGGAGAATTATATGCTACTAAAATACTTTTTTGATTATGATTATTTCTATGGTGCTGAATATATGTGTGTGCGTGATTATCTAGAAAGACATAGTATTGATGAATCTGTACCCATGCCAATTGACAGAATAATAAATGACAGTGTTATTTGTAAACTTAATGATATTGGTGTGGTTGTGGAAGTCGGATTTAATGATCGTAATTTAAAATGGACTGTTTATCAAGTATTTAGGTTAGTTGATAAGGATACCAAATTTGGCAACGTGGTAAACGTAGAGCCGGTACTGGATGATGAAACTATAATGGATATTGTTAAATTAATAGATTATAAAGCAAAGTTTGTCTCTATCAGCCTTGATGTGTGAGGATGCCCGGTAGTCCTGGGACATAAAATAAAAGGCTACTCTCACTTCCTTTGTGGTATCTGCCCTGGACAGAGGCATTGTATCTGTCCATTTTATATTTTAGGAGTGAAAGCGTTTGAATAAATTTGAGAGATTAGAGAGGAAGAGAGCCAAAAAGAAACCAGTAAAAAACGAAAGTAATGGAGGGTAAAACGTGATTAATGAAAATGATTTAGCAAAATTAGAGAATTTAAAATGTGAATTGAAGAAGGCAGAAATAGTAGAGGCTAAAAGTATTTCCGAAGAAAAATTTAAAGAAATGCTAGATGATCATTTAGTTAAGGTAAAGGAATTATTAAAGGCTACTGAAAATGAAATATGCTTTCGTGTTTATAGGGGGGTAAATGTGGCATTAAGTAAACAATTAGGAGATAAACCATAATTTAAGTTAATGGCATAGCCGGGGCGTAGAATACAAAAGTTAATGTGTTATTGGTTCGTATAGTAAATATAGCTGTTCACCGCTAAATATCATGTTATGTGTGACGAAAGCGAATTAAATTTATAAGAAAATTGGAGGGTTATTTATGGAAAATTTATATAGTGTTAAAAGTTTGTATGTTGCTGCATACCTTATAAATAAAGGGTTTGAGGCCAAAGAGGTTACTGAGAAAAATGGTAAAGTTTTATTTTGGTTCGAGAAAAGCGAAAGCATGTTCGATATAATAAAAGAGTATAGAGAAAATGAGAATTTGAAGGGTTTTATTGGTAAGTTGCATGAGGTAAAGAAGATGGTTTGGAAGAAAAAGAAAGAGGTAGAGGCATTAAGAATGCTACACTTTGCCTAAAAATTTTGGAATAATTTAGGGATTATTTGCAGGGATTAATTTCTTAGAAGTGAAATCTATTCAAAAAACCATAGTAGGTGAGAGTGTGAACATTATTCTAGATGGAGTTAAAGAAGAAGATAGAGATTTGGTTAAAGCATTTATAGAAGAAATTGTTGACATGGTTTTAGATGATTTAAACAGGAAATATCTTAAAGAGATTATTATACCAACTAATTATCAAGAAACTATTATTAAAATAAATGAAACTGGTAATAACGATGGTGCTTATTCTGATTCTTTAGGAACAACTATAGAATTAAATAATTATCAATGGATAGTGATTGACAATAATCTTTTTATTAACGGTATTCTTTCAGAAAATGAGGAGCAACTTTATAATCAATATATGATTATTGCTCATGAATTAAATCATGTAAAAGCAAATTGTATTAATAAACAAGTGAAACTTAATCATATGGAAGAAAATCAGAAAAATTTTTATATAGTAGGAAAAACATTATGGGATGAATATTACGCTCAAAAAGGAACAGTAAAATATTACTATAATAAAGCTCAAATACAAAAGTTTTTTATTGATTTCTTACAACTTACTTTAGAACATAATAAAATCGTAAAAAATAGTAGTAATAATGTTAAGTCTGATTATTTCCATGGTTATATATGTAAATTAGGAATGTTATTGGGAACAATTGATGGTTTAATTTGTGAAAGTGATAATAAATATAAATCATTAGAAGAAATACTTAATATTTGTTGCCCGGAATTCATTACTTACCTTCAGGAATTAAAAGAGCCATTTTTTATTTGTTTGGAAAAGGTATGGGAAATAGTAAGGCGTAATCCATCTAGGTTACCAAATCAAGAAGAGATAATAAGTGTTGGACAAGTGTGTTATTTGTTAATAAATATAATAGTAGGGAGCCGATAGGCTCTTTTTTATGCCTAAATATTGTTAGTGTGTAAAGCGAGGTGAAACCTATGATTATAGATGAACAGAAGAGAAAGGCCATTGAATTATTAGTGAGTGGAGAGCATACAAAAACAGATGTGGCTAAGTTTGTAAGGGTTAGTAGACAGGCTTTGTATGATTGGTTAGGTAATAAAGATTTTATGGCTGAGCTAGACAAGCGGTTACAGGAGATAAAAACCCTTGGCGAAAAGGAATTTAATGCTAAACTTTTAAAGGCTATTGATGAATACTGGTATTTAATCCAAACTACTAAAGATTCTCGAACTAAGGAGAAAGCTCTCTCATACTGGATCGATAGGTCACTAGGTAAAACTGTTTCAAAATATAATATTCAAGCTACTGCCAAGCAGGAGGATAATAATATTAAACCTGAAGACTTGGAGAAAGAGTTTGAAGAGTGGGAAGATGAGATAGAGGAATAAAAATGAGTGTATGAATTGTTCAAAATACTACACTCATAATAGGGATTTATCTTAAAAAACACAGAATAATACTCTAAATGTAGTAAAATGAGTTTACAAATACCTTCCAGTGTAATATAATGAGTGTAAGGAAATGATTAATTATCCACACTATTATATTTAGGGGGTATTAAAATGTTAGTGCAGCCCATAAGAGACAGAGCAATGGTTAAGCGATATAAGGACGAAGCTTTAAAAACTGGCCTAAGAAACTACATTCTCATTACTTTTCAGTTAAATATGGGACTGAGAATAGGTGACGTAGTTGGTTTAACGGTCAAGGATGTTAAAGGAAGTCATGTAATCTTGCAGGAACAAAAGACAGGTAAAAGTAAAAAGATGCTAATTAATAATGAATTAAGAGTTGAGCTTGATAGATATATCCAGGGTATGAGTGATGATGATTATCTATTCCCAAGTAGGCAAAAGAACGGGGAAAATCCCCATATTACAACCACTCAGGCGTATAGGATAGTTAAAGGTATTGCTGATAAATTAGGATTAGAACACTTTGGGAATCATTCATTAAGAAAAACATTTGGTAGATTTTATTTTGAAGAGACAAAAGACTTAGTGAAACTACAAAGGATATTTAATCATTCCTCACAGTCGGTAACGATGGAGTATATAGGTCTGACACAGGATGAGATAGATGAAACATTGAAGAAGTTTTATCTATAGTAGAACGTAAAAAAAAGGAAATAAAATATCATGGTATGCCAGAGTGGTGAGTAATCATCACTTTTTTTATTTGCCTAGTGAATAGATATAGGGGGTATGCTTCTAATCGGTGAGCCGGGAGCGGGCCGGAAGTAACCACCGCAATTTTATATAACAAAAATAGGGTTTTTGAGAAAGAAGGTGAGTTTTATATAACCCAAAATCAAGACATATTCAACACTGAAGATAACCGCAAACTACTATACCAATATCTTATTAAATACTATCAAACTGAAAAATCCTTTACCTTAAAAAAATCTAAAAAAATGGCTCAAAAGCTATTTCATGAATATAAAGACAATCTATTCGGTGAAAAATCTTTGTCCTGGTGGTTAGGTTCGAAGTCTATAGAATTTTTCTGTCTCTATTATCTTCAGGATACATTCATTCCTAAACCAGATAACATTGCTAGAAAATTAGCCCCTGTACATTATGATATTTGGAATGAATTGGAATCAATGTTCATTAAAGATAATTCTGATAAACTCCTTTTAGTTCTGCCAAGGGGGGCAGCAAAGACAACTGTATGTGATTTTGCTCTGACCACTTGGTGTCATTGCTATAAAGTTTCAATTTATACGCTGGTAGCAGGGAAAACCGAACAGGACGCTATTGAATTTATTAGGGAAATTAGAAGGGCATTTGAAGAAAATCCTTATATCATTAATACTTTTGGCAAATTAATTGATACTCGTAAATATACGGTTAATAAACTTGAATTAGAGTTAGTTAATGAGACTAAAATCCAGGCTATTAGCAGTGTAAGCAGTTTGCGTGGTAAAAAATTTAATGGTCATAGACCATCTCTCATTATTGCCGATGATTATCAAGGCAAATCAGATGTAATTACCCAAGAAGCTAGAGATAAAAAATATAATACATGGGTTCAGGATTCACAATATGCTGGTGATAAAGCAGTATTTAGAAATGGTAAAAAAGTTAAGATGGCCACGAAATTCATTGTCCTTGGAACTATTTTACATAGAAATTGTTTCATGTCCCGGCTGCTTAAAGATAAATCATATAAATACATAGTTCATAAAGCGGTTTTAGTTGATGATGTGGATGAACTATTTAATACCGGCTTTTGGGCAGAATTCAAGAAAATATATTTTAATAGTCAACTAAATGATCCAATTGCCGAAGCTAAAGAATTCTATTATCAACATGAAGAATTGATGCAATATCCTGTCTTATGGGAAGATAAATGGGATTGTTTAGAGTTAACTATTGATTATTACTCTAATCCTCAAGCCTTTAAGCAGGAATTACAAAATGATGCTTCCAAAGTAGGGGAAAGAGCTTTTCGCCAAGCAACAACTAAATCTGCTACTGAAATTGAATCTCAATTCTTTGAAAAGACTATTCTTTGTTGTGATCCGGCAGTAGAAACAAAATCAAATAATGACTTTACTGCTCTATTGGTTGGCAGTAAAACAAGCAATAATTTTCGATGGGTAAGAAAAGGTATTATTGAGCGGTACACATTTGACCAGTATATTGATAAAGTCATAGATTTGCTAAGAGAATACGATAATATCAAAGTAATTTGGATTGAGAAAAATACCTTTAATGGCACAGATAAAAGGGAAATTGAGAAGAGAATGCAAGAGGATAAATTGTTAAAATATCGCAATATCCAGTTTATAAATGAGCGTCAAAATAAAAATAAAGAAGCGAAAATTAGAGCCATATCCGGCAAAGTGGATACTGGCTTTATTATTTTTAATGAAGAAGATACAGATTTTATTAGCCAGGTGCTTGATTATGAAGGAGAAGGTTACTCCTTACACGATGATGCTCCTGACGTACTTGCAGAATTTGACAGGCTAATTGATGATATTAATATTATTCAATTCGCTACTGCATTTGATAAAACAAAATTAGGATTGTAGGTGATAAATTGGCACAATTAACACAAGAACAGTTAATACAGAAATGTATTGAAGATTTTAGAATGCAATTACCATTATTTAAGAAAATGGATAATTACTATAAAGGTGATACTGATGCAATCATTGGTTATCAGATTATCAAGAGTAGGGCAAACAGTAAAATTCCTAATAATTTTATTAAAAAATTCATAAAAGAAGAAGTGTCCTATGCTGTTGGCAATAAAATAACCTATATTAGTCGTTCATCTGATGAGGATATTATTAAGCAAATTACAGATAATACAGCTCATTGGTCAGAATTACATGAGGAAAACTTAATGAAAAATATGCTAAAATTCGGATTTTGCTATGAATTATATTACCTTAACGAAGGTAAATTCTGTGCCAGAGTGCTAACCCCTTTGAATGCTTATGGGTTATTTGATGAGAATAATAATGCAGTATTATTCATGCACTTCTTTTATAAAAAGTTTGATGATAAGGAGTATATGGACTTATATTTACCAGACAGAATTGTCCATTATGCCGACAATGTCATTATTGGTGAGACTCTAAATAATATTAATTGGGGTGGAATTCCTGTCTCATTATGTGCAATATCTGAGGAAATGGAACAGGATACCTTATTTAAGGATTTAAAGGGTTTACAAGATGCATTTGAGATAAATTTATCTGATATCTCTAATGAAATTTCTGATTTCAGGAATGCATATTTAGTGCTTTTGGGCGTTGATATGGAGCCTGAAGAATTAGAAAAAGCAAAATTACAAGGTGCTTTTAAACTTCCGAATGGTGAAAAAATTGATGTTAAATGGCTTATTAAGAATATCAATGATTCATTTATTCAGAATACCTTGACAACTATCAAAGAAAATATCTATGAGTTAAGTTCGCATATCAATTCTAATGAGAAACTACAGTCTAATACAAGCTCATTGGCACTTAGGACAAGATTAATTTCGCTTGAGCAGCGGGTTAAACTGAACTGCAATGCTATGGCTGATTGTATCAAAAATAGATTAAAGTATTTATTCAGATATGTAAGCATTAAAGCTGGAAAACAGTTTGATTATACAGACATTAAAGCTAAGTTTACTATGATGATACCACAAGATGACTTAATGACCGCACAAATCATAAGTCAAGCCGGTGATAAGATCTCTACTAGAACTAGTATAGCTCAGTTTAGCTTTATTGATAATGTAGATGAAGAAATGAAGAGACTTAAAGATGAGAGAAATATGATTGATCTAGATAGGATTGATTTAGAATGAGTAAACAACTTGAGCAAGAAATCCTAAAAATAAGAGAAGATATGGAAGAACTAGCTAATAAAAATATGAAGCCACTTCTTGAATCGTATAAGAATTTACTTGATGATATTAGGGTTGAAATTGCAAAACTCTATATGCAATACGGTAAATTAGAGGAAATGTCTAAGCAAGATAGGTATAAAGGGTTAAAAAGACTTGAAAAAATATTACTTAATATAGCCCAAGAGTTAGGTTTAATGGACGTTAAGAAAACTTCCACAATATTAAAAAAAGCATATAAAGAGAGTTACTATAGAACACATTTTACAATTCAAAGAGGTGTTGAAGCGGAAATATCATTAGCAATTCTAAGTGCTAATTTTATAAAAGAAGTTATTGAAAACCCTGTTGATGGTAAATTATTTTCTGATAGGATATGGGACAATAAGCAAAAGCTAGTCAACAGAGTAATTAGAGATGTTGAGAAAGCAATGATTCAAGGTACATCTATCGATAAGTTAGCAAGAGAGATTAAAAAAGATTTTGGTTCCAGTGCCTATGAGAGCAAAAGACTAATCTATACTGAAGTAGCACGTTGCCAAAGTCAAGCGCAAAGTCAAATTTATAAAGAATCTGGCATAGTCAATAAAATTATGTGGTCTGCCACACTTGATAGACTCACAAACCCAGAGGATGCAAAATTAGACGGTAAGATGTGGGATATTGATGAAGACCATCCTTCCCCACCATTACATCCAAACTGTCGTTGTTGTCTTATTCCTGTTGTCCCTGGTTGGAATCCAACAAAACGTAGGGAAAATATTAAAGATAACTCAGGTAAAAAACCAATTATTGATTATACAGACTACAATTCATGGAAACAATCAAAAAATATTAGTTAATTAGGCCATTTCAATTTAATTGTTGGGTGGTCTTTTTATATTACAACAAAATAATTGCACTAATAGGCATTGAACTATAAGGGCAGAAGGAGAGATTAAATATGGATTTACAAGAAATTAAGGCTTATTTCGAAACAAATAAGGACAATGTAGAAGTACAAAACTACCTTTCGGAGCTTTCTAAAGTTACGACTGAGGGAGTTGAGCAGTTTGTTACCACTGACGAAGGTAAAAAATGGCTAGGTAAACACAATGATTCTTTCTTTACTAAAGGTCTTGAATCTTGGAAGAAAAATAACCTGGAGAAATTGATTTCTGATGAAGTTGCAAAGAGGAATCCACAAGAAACACCTGAACAAAAGAAGATTAGGGAACTTGAAGAAAGATTAAATCAGAAAGAAGCAGAAGAGAAAAAACAAACTCTCTTAAATAAAAGTTTGTTGATAGCAGATGAGAAAAAATTGCCTAAAGATATATTAGAATTCTTTCTTGGAGATACGGAAGAATCTACAGTCAAGAATCTTGAGTCTTTGGAGGGTGTATTCTCTAAAAATGTTGAAGCACTAGTCAACGAAAGACTAAAAAGTGGAAACTATACTCCTCCCAATGGCGGGAATGCTGATGAAACAAAGACAATCCAAGAGACATTCAGAAGTAATCTGGGTTAATTAGATTTGTCTTTTCGGTCTTAGACGTTAAAGAAAGCACTAAATAATAATATTAAAATTTGAAAGGATATGGTGATTTATTATGGCTAATACATTAGAATACGCAAAGATTTTTCAGACCGAATTGGATGCTCAAATGGTAGCGGGTGCTACTTCTGGTTGGATGGAATTGAACTCCAATATGGTTAAATATAATGGTGGTAATGAGGTTAAAATTCCTAGTGTTGTAATGGATGGATTGGCTGATTATGATAGAGATGCCGGATTTACTAAAGGGTCTGTAACTTTATCTTATCAGACTCATCAATTAACTCAAGATAGAGGAAGAACTTTCTCCATTGATGCTATGGATGTAGATGAGACTAATTTTGTTGCAACTGCTGGAATGGTTCTTGGAGAATTCCAAAGAACTAAAGTAATTCCTGAAGTGGATGCTTATCGTTATAGTAAAATTGCTTCCCTTGCAATTGTTGGAAGTAAGGCAAGTGGTGGATATACTGCTGCTGAAGCTGATATTCTAGCTAAATTAGTTGCTGATATCTACAAGGTTTATGATGTTGTAGGTGAAGGTGTACCCCTTGTTATTACTATGAATATGGGTATTGCTGCCATTCTTGATACTGCTGATAAGGTAGAAAAGAAACTTGACGTGGTAGATTTTGCACAGGGTAATATCTCCTTAAAAGTTAAAGGGATTGACGGTATCCCTATTGTTAAAGTACCTTCTTCAAGAATGAAAACTGCATATGTCTTTAATGACGGTACTACTGCCGGACAGGAAGCTGGTGGATTTGTTGCCGATGGTGCAGCAAAAGATATTAACTGGATTATTTCTGCTAGAAATAGTGTAATTGCTGTTTCTAAGACTGATAATCCTAGAATTTTTGACCCACAAACTAACCAACAGGCCAACGCATGGAAAATTGATTATAGGAAATATCATGATCTTTGGATTCCTACTAATAAACTTGATGGCGTATTTGTTAACGTAAAACAGGCTCTGGTATAAGGAGCTTGTTTTTATGTTTACATTACAAAAATTAAACGTAGTCAAAGTAGTTAATTCTGAGTTCAAAAAAGATAGATTGATGAAGATGGGATTTGTAGAAATACAAGTCCCTCAATTATCTTCTAATGATACAGACTATAAGACTATGGATTACAAGGATATAAAGTCATTAGCTACTGATAAAGGCATTAATACATTCAAAATGAAGAAAGAAGATATAATTAATGCTCTGGTACAACTGGAGGAATGAAATATGATAGATTTAATAAAAGAATTACTAGGGATATCATTAGAAGATATTACAAAAGATACAACACTTAACTTTTATCTTTCCAAGTCTAAAAATGCTATAAGAACCTATCTAAATATTGATTTAACAGTTGATAATGAAACATTGTATCAAAATCAAATCGTAGAATTAGCAATGTTCTATTACAATAACCGTAAAGAAATAGGAAAAGTCCAACAATCACAGGGAAGCAGAAGTCAAAGTTTAGTTGACGGTATCCCTCAGAGTATAAAAGAGACCCTTCCATTACCAAAAATTAAGGTGGTGGGATAATTTGTTTTATGATAAAATCCTTAGATTGTTGGCTATTACTGAAGGGTATCTTGATGATTTAGGAATTTATCATGCAGGAACAGAAACAGTATTAAAAACTATTCCTTGTGATATTCAGCCATATTCTAGTGAATTACTTTATCGTGATTATGGTTACCGGGAACAGGTCACTAAAAGGTTTTTTTGTGATTTAGATTCTGATATTAAAAACGGTTCAGCAGTTATGGATGAGGCCGGACAAAGATACATAATAAAAAAAATTATTCAATGGGATGATTATATGGATGTAATGTTATATGGTGAATAGTCCATTTAGAGCGGCAATTCAAGATGTTGCTAGGAAACGGGAGAGAGCAGTAGAGGATGTTTGTTTGATTGTTGAAGCAGATTCTAAGCTCAATTGCCCTGTAAAGACAGGTACATTACGAAGGTCAATTACTCACGAAGTAAAAAGTGATGAAAATAAAACTATGGGAAGTGTTGGATCTAATGTTGAATATGCATATTGGGCTGAGAGACATACCCCCTATCTTGAACCAGCAGTAGATCAAAACCAACAAATTATTATAAATAAAATTAAAGAGGTTTTAACCCCATGAAAATTATAAGAAACTATTTATTACAGGATTTTCAGTTAAAATCCTTACTGGATAATCATGATTCTATCTATTTAGTTGAGAAACCTAAAGAAAAGAAAAATGAGACATATATTGTCTATTTCTTTAAACCTATTACCGGGGGATATGTTAAGGATTACCAATTTGAATTTCGATTGATTAGCAAGGATTTAAATAAACTTATTGCAATTCAAGAAAGATTAATCAATTTATTGGATGATCCCAGAGGGGAAAAGATTATAAAAGATGATGATACTACCATTAGAAGTACAAAACTACTTAATGGTGGTGGACAGGTTAATAATGAAGATACAGGCAACTATGAGATAGTTGTCTATTTTTTATGCCAAATTTAATAAGAAAGAAGGTTATGTAATATGGCTTTAGATTATCAAGCTGAAAACCAAATTATTTTAGGAAGCGGTGAGCTTTACTTAGGAGTTGTTGCAAATCCTGAAACTGCTGATGAAGCAACAATTGAAGCAGCTTTAAAGAATATTGGTGCTATTGAGAGTGGGGCAACATTAGAATATAAACCGTCAATCAAAGAGATTGAGAGTGCTAATAGAGGGACATTAAAAAGATTTATTACAAAAGAAGAAGTGAATTTTGATTGTGGAATTTTACACTGGTTGGTGGATAATTTGGCTTTACTTGCTCCTGCTACAGTAACAACTGATGCAACGTCAGGAACTAAAACCGTAAAAATTGGTGGTAAAGGCTCTTTACCCGTGAATTATCTCCGTTTTGTTCATACCAAGAAAGATGGTAGCGGTACTATAACCGTTAATATTCTTAAAGCACAAAATACAAACGGATTCAGTTTTGCCTTTGATAAAGAAAAACCTTTATCAATTGGTTATCAATTTAGTGCATTGGCCACGTCTGATGGTACATTGGTTGAGATTGTTGAAACATTCCCCGAAGTTTAATAAATAAAAGGAGATAGATAAAAATGAGTAAAATTATTGATTTATCATTGTTGGTTAGAGAGCCTCTAATCTTTAAAGACATTAAGGGTGAAGAGTATGTAATCCCTGGTGAAATAGATTTAGATTTTATGCTAAAACTTAATGCATATCAACAAAAAATTAAGAAGGTTGAGAAAGAAGAGGATTCAATCACTTTAGGTAGACAAATGATGATGGATATTCTTTCTTTGGACAAATCTAAAAATATTACAATGGATTTAGTTAAGGAAAGATTTAATGATGTCCGGCATATGAAAATTATCATTGAACAGACAATGTTATTCATTAATGATATCGTAAAAGACCCAAACTTCAATTCCCTAGAATCTACCAAGGAGTAAATGGAGGTTCTGGGGGTTCTGATGATATTGAAATAATGGAGAATATAACATATTTAATATCAAAAACTAAAATGAGTTATTTTGAGATTATGAAACTGCCTTATGCAGTTTTTCTTTCATTATTGAAGCATTTTCGGTTATTTGATCTTCAATCAACTCCTGAAGGTAGAGATTTATTAGCAAGGTCTAAGAGATTATATCAGACTGAACCTGATTTAGATAAATTAAGGAGTTCGGGATTCTATCAAAAAGGGTAGTAAGTTTATGAAACTTATTATCCTTTTTGTGTTTGTAAAGGAGGTGAAAAGCAATAGCTTCAGTGATTGATTTAGCAACATACCAATATAATATAGAACTCAATCAAGAAGGTTTTAACTCTGGAATGTTAAATGCTGAAGGAAATGTAGATAGGTTTCAAGGCAGAATGGGGAACTTTACTACATTCTTAAAGGGTGCAGTAATTGGTGGTATTGCTTCTGTTGGTATAGCCCTTGGTGGTATGGCAATAAAAGGTGTTACAAGTTCAGATGAACTTCAAAAGGCTTTAAATGGATTACAGGCTTCTACAGGTGCAACAAGTGAAGAGATGATAGGGTTGGAAGATTCCCTTTTAAATATCTACAATAATAACTTTGGCGAGAGTTTCCAAGATATTGCAGAATCAATGGCTAGTGTAAAACAAGCTACAGGTTTAGCCGGAGAAGAATTAGAGAAAGCAACTCAAAATGCTTTAATGTTAAGGGATACCTTTGGCTTTGAAGTTAATGAAAGTGTTAGATCAGTCGATATGATGATGAAACAATTCGGAATAACATCTGAGGAAGCGTTCAATCTTCTAGCACAAGGAAGTCAGAATGGGCTAGATAAAAACGGAAATCTTTTAGATTCCATAAATGAATATAGTGTCCACTTCAAACAACTTGGTTTTGACAGTGAAGAAATGTTTAATATGATGGTTAACGGAGCCAAGTCAGGCGTTTTCGACATAGATAAGTTGGGAGACGCAATGAAGGAATTCGGTATCCGATCAAAAGATGGAAGTAAAGCATCTACTGAAGCATTCCAAGCATTGGGTTTAGATGCTCAAAAAATGAGTGCTTCTTTTGCTGAAGGTGGTGATTCAGCAAAACAAGCCTTTGAGAAAACAATTCAAGCATTATTTGCTTTGGAAGATCCTTTAGAAAAAGAAGCAACTGGCGTTGCCCTTTTTGGCACAATGTGGGAAGACCTTTCAGCATCCTCTGTGGAGGCTTTAACAAATACTCAAGGAGAAATTAGCAAAACCACTGACGCTTTAAGTAAAATAAATGAAGTAAAATATGATTCTATCGGTGAAGCAATAACAGGAATTGGAAGAAATTTAGAGACAGGTATTTTACTACCAATAGGTGAACAAGTCTTACCTATTATTAATGAATTGGCATCCTGGTTTCAGGCAAATATGCCACAAATACAAGCTATTTCAGGTAGTACATTGAATTTTATTGGTGAACTATTTTCCACTTTAGGTGGTTTAATTGGTGCTTTTATTGGAATTTTACAATTTATGTATACTCAAAACCAAGAGATATTTGATGGAATTGCACAAGTAATTCAAACAGCATTTGATATTATTATGGGTATTTTTAAAGCTACCACGGCATTATTACAAGGTGATTGGGATAGTTTCGGAAAAGAGCTTTCTAATCTTACTGATAATATATTTAAACTAATTGAGAATATTTTTAAATTAGGTTTTACAACTATCAAAACAATATTAAATAATGCAATTGGTAATTTTAAAACCCTGGGAAACTTAATTATGACTGCTCTATATAATGCTTTTCGTGGGGTATGGTCATCCATTACAAGTTGGCTTAGTTCAGCAATATCTAGTGCTGTATTCTCAGTTAAAAATTTTGCTAGTAGCTTTTATAATGCAGGATCACAAATATTTTCTTTTCTTTGGGATGGTCTTAAATCCGTATGGAATAGTATTAGTTCATGGATTAGCAGTAAGATTAGCTGGATTAGGAATCAGTTAACGTCTTGGCGTTCAGCACAAAGTGAAATGTCTAGTGGTGGGGGTAATGATAATTATCCGGCTTATGCTCAAGGCACACCTTTTGTCCCAACTACGGGATTGGCACTTCTCCACCAGGGGGAGGCTATAATCCCGAAGGAATATAATGTTTTTGCTAAAGGTGGAAGTCTAGGTGGAGGTACAGTTAATCAGACTTATAATTTAAATCCTAGTATCACTATTAATGTCAAAGATGCCTTTGATGTTAGTAAACACGGAGATAAAATAGCAAATCTGCTATATCAAGATATTAGTGATAATTTTACTAAATTGGCTGGTGTAAAAATTTAAAGGTTGCCCTATAGTGGGTAGCCTTTTTGTATTTTAAGAGGTGATTTTAATTGACAATAAAATCGAGTCCTTATTTTATATATGACAATCAATATAGTACCAATCATAACATTATAAACGTCACTCTTGAATCAGGTATGCAATCTGAAACTTTTGTAGCAGATCGAGAAATTAAAGAGATTGTAGTCAGGGGTGGAAAAAGGTACTTTCAGGAAGTTGAAAAATATCCTTTGGTAATTCCTGTCTCGTTTATGTTTACTGATAAATTCAGTTCGGATTCCATCCGTAAAACTGCGAGATGGTTGGCACAGGATTTTTATAAACCATTACAATTCTCATCAAACCTAGATAGGATATATTTTGCTTTACCAGTTGAAAGCTCAGATTTAATAACGAACTGCTTACAGCAGGGTTATATAACTCTTAATTTTCGTTGCAATACTGATCATGCATATAGCCCCCAGTATTTAAGTAATGTTTATGATTTGTCATCTAATCCACTGGAAGGCACAGTTATTACCTTTACTAACTCTGGAGATTTGCCTATATTTTCTGAGATATTTATTGAGAAGGTTGGAGATGGTGATATTTCAATTATTAATCAAACTAATGGTGGTCAGGATTTTAAATTTATAAGTTTGCTCAACGGGGAAATTTTAGAAATTGATTGTGAAAATAGAATTATTGAGACTAATATATCTCAAATATACAGGTATTCAAACTTTAATAATAATTATTTAAAAATATTACCTGGAGTAAATCGCTTACTTGTTAAGGGAGGATGCAAATTAAGATTTCGCTGGCGTTGCAAACTACTTCAAGGTTAGAAGGTGGTGAATAATTTGTTTGAGTTAGATTTATCTAAAGAAATAGTAAAACCGAGATTGTATTTAGCAAAACCAAGTAGAGAAATTATAGGGGAATTAAATGAATCCTATAACATAAAATTAAAATTACGTTTGGGTGGCACTTTAAATGAATTATCATTTGAAGTGCCTTTTGATTTAATAATTAATCAAGAGTTAAAGCGTAATCCAAATATAGATAATATACTAGATCGGTTCCTGGTAAAACTGGAATTCGGCAATCACATAGAGTGGTTTATTATTAAAAGCTCTCAAAATATAATGTCTGAGGAATCAGACAGTAAAAAAGTTGTTTGCTTGTCTCAAGTCTACCAGCTTACAGATAAAACTATTAGAAAATATGAGGCAGAAGCTAAAAATGCAACAGAGGCGTTAACAGAGGCTTTGAATGAAACTGTCTGGAATGTTAATTATGTGGATAGCGAATATAATATAACAAGAAGGGATTTTGATGTTAATTCGGTTACGGTCTTACAGTTTATTTTTGATATAGCAAATTCTTTTGGTGGCCTATTAATGTTTGATACTGAAAATAAAACTGTTTCCCTGTATAATCCTGATAATATCGGGACTGATAAGGGGTTAATGGTTGGATATAATCAGTATCTGATAAATGCAGAACACGAAAATAAGACTGAGGAAGCCATTACCCAGTTAGATGTGTACGGAAAGAACAATATTAGCATTGCTGATGTTAATATTACTGGAGAAAATTTTCTCACTGATTTTAGCAATTTTCTTTTCCCATTTGAGCGGGATGATCAAGGGAATGTATTAAAGTCTTCAAAATACATGAGTGACACTTTGTGCCACAGTATTCTTGATTTTAATGAAAAATTACAGAGCAAACAGCCAATTTTTAATAATTTATTATCCCAAAAGGAAAGTCAGCAATATCTATTAGAGATAAAACAAACTGAATTAACTACATTAAATAATCAATTAGAAGATATTCTTATTCTACTAGATTCAGCACAGGCCAATGAAGAAGATGTAACGCAGTTATTAATAGACAAGGGTAATAAACAAGCTGAAATTAACTCAAAACAAGGTGAAATTGATATTGTTCAAGGTGAAATAAATATTTTAGATAGTCAAATAGCTGACTTAAGAAGTGAACTGAGTATTGAAAGTAACTTCACTTCTCAGCAAATTCAAGAACTTGATAACTTCATTATTAAAAGGGAAATTGTAAATGAAAATATTGAAGATCCGAAAGAGCTTCTTAAATTTGCAGAAGAGGAATTTGATAAGGTTAAAATTTCTCCAATCTTAATCAAGTGTGGAGTTGTAAACTTTTTAGAGTGCCTTTCCGAACAACGCAATTGGGACAGGTTAGTTTTGGGGGACAAATTACGGTGTAATATAGAAAAATTTAACCTGGATGCTATGACTAAAATAATAGGCATGGATTTCGATTTTGAAACAGGCAAAATAGACCTTGAAATTAGTAATGTAGAAGAAATTAAAAACAAGAAACAGAAGTTTATCGAAAAACTAAACAAGTCAATTAATACCTCTACTAAAGTAAACTATAACATCTCAAAATGGAATGGTGCTGCATCAACAGCAAGTGAAATAAATCAAATCATAAATTCCAAGTTTAATGCTAATAAGACTATGATAGTAGCAGGTCAAAATGAGAACTACAGTTTAAATGAACGAGGGCTTACTTTAAAATCCCCTACTGACCCTATGAATTTTCTCCGTGGATTACATAATGTTTTAGCATTTACAAATGACGGTGGGAACACCTATAAAACAGCCCTGACACCCCAGGGCACAGTAGCGGAAAATGTTTTTGGTACCCTGCTTTGCGGTGTTAATCTAAAAATTGATGCCAGTGATAATGAAGGTAACAAAACATTTTCTGTTGATAATACAGGGGTTAAGATTAATGGCTTAGCACTGACAATTGAAAATGGCTTAGATACCTCTCAAATAAACGGAAGTGACACTTTCGTTCTTCAAGATACTCTTTATAATGGTATAAAAATTGACACTATAGACGGTTTAACAGTAATTAGAAGTGATAATAAAACACGCACAATAGCAAATGCCACTGATGGAATAAAAATACAACAAACTGATGGAATTGGTGGATGGATAGATAAATTATATGCTGATACAAATGGTAGTTTAACCGCAGAAGATTTAAAAACTAAGAGATTAATTATAAACGATACCAATGACAATGTTTTAATTGATGCTGATACTAAGAAAATTGACTTTTCTAAATTTACAACTATTGTAGGTGATTTAACTGCTGACAATATAGATGTTGGTACGATTAATGTAGATGAAATTACATATCAAGGAAAATCTTTAGGTAATGGAGCAAATAGTTACATACAATGGGATGCAAATGGCAATGCAACAATTAAAGGTAATATAATTATGGATGATGGTAGTATAAGTTGGGCCGATATTACTGCCCCCTCCTATTCTCAAATAACTGGTAGTAAACCACCTACTGATGCCGAAGCAAATCCCTCTTATATTAAAAGTACAAAAATAACGGCCACTACAATTGAAAGTCCTACTATTACGGGTGGTTCAATAACTTCAAATACTAATATTAATGTAGGTACTGATTTACGAGTTGGCAAACATATATATCTTGATGAAGGTAGTAATGAACCAAAAAGTATAGTGTTAGCTGGTCAGGAAAGTATTTTATTTGATGGTAGCGGAAATTTGCAAGTAGATGCAAGAACTAGTGTTGCAATACAGGGTGTAATATTCGGTGGTACTTTTGTTGATTTTAAAAATAGAGATATATTAAATTTTAATGCTAATGTAACAGCAGTATTTGGTTAAGGAGTGATATTTATGACGTTGGAAGAAGCCCTAAAAAAATCAATATAAAAAACGTGCTTATTTTAGGTGGAAATTTGGCCTTAAATTTCAGCATTATGACAAGACATTTATTTTGCCAAGGGGTGCCGGGTACTCTACAAAAACCGGGGTCGCAATAGAACACATGTTCACGTTAACTGTTAGAGGTTTAGAAATTTGTTATGTGATTAACGAGTGCAAAAATATAATCATCATTTAAATGCTTCTTAAGAACCTGTCATTCTGGCTGCACTTAATAAAAATAATCAATAATATGATATGTAAAAGTGCTAACTAAGTAGAACCTAGGCTAACAAAGAAGCTACTTCTGACGGGAAATCCACATAAAAAAGTAATTGCTACTACACTGGCACTTTATTATCCTTGTAACTATCAATATTATTTAAAATATTTACAATATATTTTTTTAATTCATTATAGTTTTTTTCTTTTATGTGTTCTGGTTCATCTGACATTTCTACTGTGATAATAAATTCTTCTTCTTTTTTCTTTTTCATAAATTTACCTCATTAGAAATGTTATAAATTTTTCTCAGCTCTTTTACATTAAGATTCGGCTTAACTTAAATAATTCTAGGTTATTAAATTTTACCTTTGGTATATTCATTTTCTTTATCACTGTCTTTCCTTTGTTTTTCAAGATTCATTAATACTGAGATGGCATACCTCATACCTTTTTTATAATATTCTTCTACAATATATTCTGGTTCATCAGAAGGGATAACTGTGATAATAAATTCTTTTTCTTTTTTCTTTTTATTTAACATATAATCACTCCGCAATGCATTATTCTTTAGATTTGCTTTCTTTTAAGCTATCGACAAATAATTCCATTATAATTTTAGTGCAATTATTTTTTATTTCTTCAAATTCTTCATCTGAAACGATATGATAGTCTATATCTAATTTCATAAATATATAGTACCTCGCTTATTTGTTTAATATTAAAGTATATTAATATTTGTAAAAATAATTGATAAAAATTATCAACGCCCACTTGTATATATATATCCATCGTAAATTATTTTTAATTTAATATTAAGCCACCTCACACCAACAAAAGTCTCATTATTTTTATAATTATTATACTCTATAGAAATAAATAATGAAAGCATATAAATTTTAAGATGGTAAAATTTATAAAATACAAATATAATAGTGGCAATGTAAAATCATAAGCAATATTTAATAAAATACTAATATAATAATAAATAAAACAGTAGTTCATTATATAAAATAAAATAAATTTGACTTTTAAATATATTTTATGTATATTACTAAATGAAATATATTAAATACTGACAGCGTAGGAGGAAATGTGTTGGAAGAAAGTCACATTATCTTAAATAATATATTTACAAATGATGCCCAATATTGGCAAGACATTTTGAAAAACAAAAATCATTATCTTGGTAAGATTGTTCCTAATAAAATATTTATTGACGGTATTCCTATTGAAGAAGTTGCCGAAGAGAAATTTATTGGTGCTATTAAAAGTCATTGTGAAATAGTAAATGATGCACCTGATTCAAAAATTGATGTTAATGAGCGTTATCATATACTAATAACTTGTCATGATAATCCTGGTATTATATATCATCGAGGATCGTCCAAAGGAAGTCTCAGTGCTTTATATTTATGGTTTGAAAAGCCTGGTCAACCAAATGTATTTGAAAGATTTGCATTGCATCGTATGGAAGAAGTCATGAAGGATTTCAGCTACGTTTATGATGAGAAAGTACCAAAAACATTAAGAGAAAAATTTTTTGAAGCTGCTTTTTTATTTTCTCTTAGAACACATGGCAGCGATGACTTTTTAGAGGTTAATAATGCGTTTTGGGAAGCCCTTCGTGAAGTTAATTCAGTTTTATATCCAAATATTGATATAGGGAAATATATCCCATTAAATAAATACAAGTTGAGTGAAAATGAAAAACACAAAGAGGCAACTAAAAGACGAACTCAAAGAGTTAACAAGTATGCTAAGTAAGCGAAATAGAGAGAATAAGGGTGTTAGGGAAATAAGAGAATTGTTTTGATTATTTGCTGAAGCTATTACAGATGCTGCCAGGGCAAAACAAAGCGAAGATGTGAAGTAAGATTGATATATTATAGGAAGAAAAAATTTACCCCTGTCCTGATTGGGCAGGGGATTTTTTTGTTTTGTTGACTTATATTCTCGTCAAGCATACAATTTAGAAGGAATTGAATAAAACTAATTCGTTATATTTTGGTTAAAGCGACAAGAGACAGTAACGGGTCAACTGATATTACCGAAATAAGGTTTTATCTAACGTGGCTGAGAAATATTTATTTCTCTAGCTGTATTGAGCCAAAACTTGTACGAGTGAAGAAGGCAGATAATGGTCTGTTATTATTGGCCTTCCTAAACGTGGAGGCCTTTATATTTTTTTTAGGGGAGTTTGTGGGGTTTGTTTTTTAGGGGTACTAGTTAAAAGAGGGGGTGACCTTGCATGGAAGAATCGGCATACCGACGATGGCAGTTAGCCGACAGTGAACTAAAAATGTTAGCAAGCCATGGAGGTGGCCCCAATGATCAAAACATATTTATTCGACTCGACCCGGGGGCAGTTGTTTCATGATGTGGACCTGTCCCGGCAGGATCTTTTTCAGCATCAGGACGACCTTGTCTGGGTGGATGTTTTTGATTTCAACGAGCAGGAACTAAACTACGTGGCCAAGGTTTTCGATTTTCACTATCTGGCCGTTGAGGACTGCCTGCAGCATAGTCCCCGGGCCAAGGTAGATGCATATGAAAACTATTATTTCTTCGTGCTTCACGCCTTGCGTTACAAAGAAGACAGCGACGAGGAAATTACCTTGGAACAATTAAACGTCTTTTTGAATGCCAATTTTGTAGTTACTGTACATCGTAGGCCGCTGCCCACTTTGGGGCGCATTGCCAGGGACTGTCTGAATAAAAAAATTGGTTATCTGGAAAACGGTTCAGACAGGTTTCTTTACCATATTCTTGACGGGTTGACCGATGAGTATTTTCCCATTCTGGATCGGGTGGACCAGCGGGTTGATGAACTGGAGGACCAGCTTTATGAGCAGCCGAACAAGGAAATTACCGAGGAATTTTTAGCTCTGAAAAGGACTATTCTATCCATGCGCCGGGCCATTCAACCGCAAAAGCGGATGTTTTCCGGGGTCAACGGGAAGTATGTATTTCAGGTGGCCAAGGACAATGAACCATATTATTTGGACTTGTTGGACCATATCGAGCGGATCACGGACTCGTTGAGCGGATTCCGTGACCTCCTGGACGGCGTCTTGGAAACTTATTATTCAACCATTACGGCCCGGACCAACGAAAGTATCCGGGTCCTGACGGTAATATCATTTATTTTCATGCCCCTGACTTTTGTGACCGGTTTCTTCGGCATGAATGTACCGCTGCCCGATCAGGGAAGCGTGTGGTCCACCGTGGCTATTACTGCCGGGCTATTGGGTGCCACCGGCGGGATGTTAATGATATTTAAAAAAAAGAACTGGATTTAAGTTTCCCGCCAGCGGGGTGCTAGGCTGTTATTGATGCCCAACAGGTCCATGACCCGTCCGGTGGTTTGCATCACCAGGTCGGTTATAGTGGTGGGACGGTGGTAAAAGGCGGGTACCGGCGGCATAATTACCGCTCCGGCCCGGGCCAGTTTGAGCATGTTATCGAGATGAATTTCGTGCAGCGGAGTCTCCCGGGGCAGCAGTATCAGCGGGCGTTTCTCTTTCATGGTGACGTCGGCGGCGCGGCTTATCAGGTTGTCGGCAAAACCGGCGGCCAGTGCGGCCAGGGTTTTCATGCTGCAGGGGGCTATCACCATACCATCATGCTGGAATGAACCGCTGGCGATGGGAGCGGTCATATCTTCAGCGTTGTGCGTTACTGCAGCCAACTGCTCTATGGAATCGTTTTTATAGTCGGTTTCTAACTCAATGGTGCGCTTGGCCCACTGGCTGAGCACCAGGTGAGTTTCTATGCCGGCTCTGGTTAGTTCGCGAACCAAGGTGATGCCATAAACCGCGCCGGTGGCGCCGGTAATACCTACAACAATACGCAATGTATAACTCCCTTTCATACAGCGGTTGGTTCAATTTCAAATTAAATTTATAATTTATAATTTCTACGCCAACCGGACATTATCCTTTACCCACACACGTAGCGGTGGCGATAGAATCTACCCCATGCTATAATTTTAACAACCCGGCAGGAGTTTATAATATGTTTTTAAGTAAGCGGCCGGTGTGAGGCCGTTTGTTTTGTGTCAGGGGGACGGTTCCTTTGACACACTAAACTGTGTCAAAGGAACCGTCCCCCTGACACAAAGGATGTGGATAGGTATATGAAGCTTTACGGGGTGCAGGCGGTAGTGATTAACTCGCGGCAAATGCGTGACGCTGACCGTGTATTGACCTTGTATTCAAGGGAAAAGGGGAAAATACAGGCGGTGGCCCACGGGGTGAGCAAGCCCACCAGCCGCAAGCGAGGGGCGGTGCAGCCCTTTTGCCATAGCGAATTCCTGCTGCGCCGTGGTCGGGAGCTGGATACCGTCAGCCAATGCGAGGGCCGAGATATTTTTCCCGGGCTGTGGAGTGATCTGGATAGAATGGGTTGCGCCGCCCAAGTTTGTGAACCGGTGGATGGGCTGACTGTTGACAGGGAGCCCAATAAAGCGGTCTTTGACCTGCTGCTGGGCACTCTGCGCAAGCTGGAGACCGTAACCGAATTCGAGCTCACGGTAAGAGGTTTTGAGCTGCAGTTGGTTGCTTTACTTGGTTATCGGCCGCAGTTGGATTACTGCGTCAACTGTGGTAACGGGTCCTTAAACCCGGTGGCGGCATTTAGCGCGGCAAGCGGCGGCTTGCTTTGTAAAAGCTGCGCCGTTGGTACGGATGAGGTGCTCTGCAGCGGGGAGACGGCGGCAATAATGAGATTACTGCTGGATTGGGACCCGGTCAAGATGGACCGGTTGCGGGTTTCTATACGTTCCCGGAATGAAATGCGCAAGGTGCTGCGCGAATACCTGCAGTGGCTTACCGAGAAGCGCTCCCGTTCACTGCACTTTCTGGAGAGTATCAGCGACTACCGTACCCCCGATTAAACCGAGTTATGTATATTGACCATTGAAAAGGTTAAATTATCCCCGAAAGCACTTAACCTAAGGGGGATAATGCATATGAATAACGAACTGGAAAAAATCGATGTAATCAGAGAGCGTACCGGGGTGACTTACCGGGAAGCCAAACAGGCTTTGGAAGAGGCCGGCGGAGATGTAGTGCAGGCGCTGATTAAATTGGAAGAAGGGGCCAGGGATTGCGGTGCAAAGGACTTCACCGGTCAGAAAAACGTATTCGGGCATGAACTGATGGACAATATTAAGGATGTGTTGCAGCGGGGCCAGACCACCAGGATAAGGATTAAGCAGGGTGATCGTACTGTTTTCGATGTACCGGCTTCGGTTGGGGCGGCAGGTATATTGGCGGCTCTGGCCAGCAGCCAATTGGCACTGTTGGGCGCTCTGGGTTCAGTAGCTGCCATGTCCAAAAATTATACCTTGGAATTTGACCAAGCTAAAAAGGGCCCAAAAGAGGATGTCGGGGTGGAAGTAAACGAAAAAAAGGAGACCTTTACTTTTAAGGACGACCAGTTGCAATAGGCTGTTATCTTCGCACAGCCTGTAAGACCCCGCCCTCTTAGGTCGGGGATAACAGGCTGTAAGCTCGAAATAAGTGCGACTAAGGTTCAGATGGAGTTAAAACCCCACCTGAACCAAGTCTTCTTTATTAATTGACTTTATGACCCAAATTTGATAAATTTATTTTGTTAAATAATATTAGATTGTGCGATGAAGGAAAGAGTATCCGGACTAGTTTCGAACAGAGAGTCGGCGGATGGTGCAAGCCGGTGGGATTGTCCGGTGAAAGGGGTTCCCGAGCCGCAGGAGGAACGCCGGTTTTAAGTTTGGCCGGTCAGTAAAGCCTGCACTTTTTAAAGTGGGCTGCCGGTGCAACCGGGGGTCAAACAGGGTGGAACCGCGGGAAATACCTCCCGTCCCTGGCTATAAGCCGGGCCGGGGGGTTTTTATATTTAGGAGACAGGAGACAGGAGACAGGAGACGAAAGACGAGTTTGAATGAAATCACGGCTTATCGTCTTTAATTATTCTGAATTCTGACTCCTGACTACTGAATACTTGTTATTAAAGGAGGTTGTGGTTGTGAACTTTCAGGAGATTATACTGGCTCTGAACGAATTCTGGGCTAGGCAGAACTGTATCATTCAGCAGCCCTATGACGTGGAAAAGGGCGCCGGCACCATGAACCCGGCCACTTCACTGCGGGCGCTGGGTCCGGAACCCTGGCGGGTGGCCTACGTGGAGCCTTCCAGGCGCCCCACTGACGGTCGTTACGGCGAAAACCCCAACCGGCTGCAGCATTACTACCAATACCAGGTAATTTTAAAACCATCACCGGACGATGTGCTGGATGTTTACCTGGACAGCCTGCGGGCCATCGGCGTTGACCCGCTTAAACACGATATCCGGTTCGTTGAGGACAATTGGGAATCCCCTACTCTGGGCGCTTGGGGCCTGGGCTGGGAAGTGTGGCTGGACGGCATGGAGATTACCCAGTTTACCTATTTCCAGCAGTGTGGTGGTCTCGAATGCCGGCCGGTGAGCGCCGAAATTACTTACGGCCTGGAACGGCTGGCCATGTACATACAGGAAAAGGACAGTGTATATGATATTCAGTGGGTAAAAGATATTAATTACGGTGATGTACATCACCGGGGCGAGGTGGAACATTCCCATTATAACTTCAACGAGGCTGACACCGACATGCTGTTTAAATTGTTTGAGATGTATGAGCGGGAAGCTACTCGGATTGGTGAAAAAGGTCTGGTGCTGCCTGCTTACGATTACGTGCTAAAGTGTTCGCACACTTTTAACCTTTTGGATGCCCGGGGTGCCATCAGCGTCACGGAACGGACCGGATTTATCCACCGGGTGCGCAGTATGGCCCGGCTGTGTGCGGAAAAATACGTGGCCCAGCGGGAAGAATTAGGTTACCCTTTAAAGGATAGGGGACACACCCTCTGCAATGGAATGTCCCCATCTAAGGGGGGTGCGTAAAATGGCTAAAGATTTCTTATTGGAAATAGGCGTGGAAGAGCTGCCGGCCCGGTTTTTAATGCCGGCCCTAGAACAGCTGCGCGAACTGGCGCAAACGGCGCTAACAGATCACCGATTGGCACATGGGGAGATTATTACCTGCGGCACGCCGCGACGGATCACTCTTTACGTGCGGGAAGTGGCGGATAAACAGGAGCCGCTGGCTCAAGAGGTCAAAGGACCGGCGGTAAAGGTGGCATTTAACGCTGCGGGTGAGCCCACCCGAGCCGCTCTGGGTTTTGCCAGGAGCAACGGGGTGTCGGTGGACAACCTGGTACGCAGGTCAGTGGGCCCGGTAGAGTATGTTTTTGCAATTAAGAAAGAGGAAGGCCTTACAGCTGGTGAGGTTCTGCCCTTCCTGGCCCCGGCCTTGGTAACCGGATTGCATTTTGCCAAGCCCATGCGCTGGGGCAGTCTGGAGATGCGGTTTGCCAGGCCGATCCGCTGGCTGCTTTGCCTTTACGGCGACAACGTGGTCGGTTTTGAACTGGCCGGGCTGCAGTCGGGACGACATACCTTCGGTCACCGCTTCCTTAGCAAGGGGCGGTTGGAAGTGTCCGGTGCCGGCGCTTACTTTGACATAATGCGTAAGGCCAATGTTGTGGTAGATGTTAACGAACGCCGGGAGGAAATTAAGCGCCAGGTAATTGACGTGGCCGGGCAGGAAGGCGGCCGGGCCGACATAGACTCCGAACTGCTGGAAGAGGTCACTAACCTGGTGGAGTTCCCTACCGCCCTGTGCGGCAGTTTCGACGAAGGCTACTTGGAGATGCCTGAAGAGGTTCTAATCACCCCCATGCGGGAACACCAGCGTTATTTCCCTGTACGGGGCCAGAACGGCCGACTGCAGGCTCGGTTTATTGCCGTCAGCAATGGCGGAACCGATAATATTAACATTGTCCGGGCGGGTAACGAAAAGGTGCTCCGGGCGCGTTTGTTCGATGCTGCTTTCTTCTGGCAGGAAGACCTGAAAGCACCGCTGGATGAAAAGGTGGAGGGGCTCAAAAAAGTGGTTTTCCAGGAAAGCCTGGGTACTATATATGAAAAAGTGCAGCGGATTACCGCTCTGGCTGACTTCCTGGCCGGGCGCCTTGATGCGTCACCAGCTGAGAGGAAAGACGTCCTGCGGGCGGCGCTGGTGTCAAAAGCCGACCTTTTAACCAATATGGTATATGAATTTCCCGAGCTGCAGGGCATTATGGGGCGTGAATATGCTCTGCGCTCGGGCGAATCCGCCGGGGTGAGCAAGGCTGTTTACGAGCACTACCTACCCCGGTTTGCCGGTGACGAGCTGCCCAATACTCTGCCTGGTCGAATACTGAGTATCGCTGATAAAATAGACACCCTGACGGGCTGCTTCGGGGTGGGCATCCAACCTACCGGTTCCCAGGACCCTTATGCTTTAAGACGACAGGCTTTGGGCATTTGCCACATTATTATTGAAGGCGGCCTGGTGCTGTCCATTTCGGAACTCATTAACCAGGCTTACAGCGGTTACGCTGAACGGGTGGCAATGAAGCTGTCTTCGGGCAAAGTAATCTCCGAATTGGATGAATTCTTCAGGCAGCGCCTGCGGGGCCTGTTCAATGAAAGCGGTCTGCCTTATGATACCGTGGATGCCGTTCTTGCTGCCGGTGTCGACGATATATTTGGCACCTGGCTGCGGGGCAAAGCGCTGCAGCAATTCCGTGCCGAACCGGCTTTCGACGCGCTGCTCACCGCTTTTACCCGGGCTTATAACTTGGGCAAAAAAGCCCCGCATGACCGGGTGGACCAGGCGTTTTTTGAAACTGATACCGAGAAAGAGCTGTACCGTGCTTTCCAGGCGGCATCCGTGGCCGTTGAAAAGTGTCTGGCAAGCCGGAGCTACGCTCGGGCGCTGGCATATGTCGCCGAATTGCGTCTGCCGGTCGACCGTTTCTTAGATGATGTCATGGTAATGGTGAAGAACGAGCAAGTTCGTGATAATCGCCTGGCACTGCTTAAGCAGATAGCCGACCTGGCCGGCTGCATTGTCGACCTGAGTAAAATAGTGCAGCCGGGCAAAATAACTACTTAGGAGACGGAATTAAACAAGGTTTATTGGCTTTAATTGCTCTGAATTCTAACTTTTGACCCCTGAATGCTTAAAATGGCAATAAATATTTTTTTGATCAGAAGGAAAATGCAAAGCCGGTATGTAATATAATATATATATAGATAAACATTATTAGTATGGCATAATTGCTCTTAAGGGGCGATGATATGCAGCTTACCAAGCGGCAAGAGCATATATTAGACATAGTAAAAACCGAGGGACCCATAACCGGCGAACAAATTGCCGAGCGGCTAAATCTTACCAGGGCCACACTGCGTCCGGATATGGCCATATTAACCATGTCCGGAATACTGGAGGCGCGCCCTCGGGTAGGCTATTTTTACAGCGGTAAAAAGCCTGGCCGAATGCTGGCCGAAAAGCTGCACCAGGTGCTGGTGGGTGAAATTAAGTCGGTGCCGGTGGTGGTGCCGGAAAACTGCACTGTTTACGACGCTGTGGTGACCATGTTTATTGAGGATGTGGGCACCTTGTTTGCCGTTCGAGAAGGTGGTTACCTGGAAGGGGTTATTTCACGCAAGGACTTGCTTAAGTTCACCCTAGGCGGACAGGACATTAATAAATTGCCTGTTGGTGTGATTATGACCAGGATGCCCAACGTCGTGTACGTGGAGTCTGAGGATTCCGTATGGGAAGCCGCCCGTAAACTAATTAACCACGAGGTCGACGCACTGCCGGTGGTCAAGGAATTTAAGGGTGAGAATGGCATGTCGCTCCTAGAGGTCATTGGTCGGATTAGCAAGACTAACATTGCCAGGGTGTTTGTTGAACTGGGCGAGGGTAATTTTTAACATGTATACAGTCATTCTGATGACACCATAATGATTATTTTCTGGCTAGGTAAGATAACAAGCAAACCTCAATTCTAGGGGGGCGGTTTACATTTCCGCAACAAGTAACCAATCTAACCGGACAGTATATATAATTTCGGACTCCATCGGTGAAACGGCAGAACTGGTGGTGCGGGCCGCTGCCAGCCAGTTCAACGGCGATGGCGTTGATATACATAGGGTGCCCTACGTCAACGACGCATCGGAAATACCGGAAATAGTGGAAGAAGTGGCCGGTTTTAACAGCATGATTGCCTACACCCTGGTGCTGCCTGAGCTAAAGGCAACCCTGATCAGGGAAGCTCAAAGGCACAATATTATTACAGTGGATATTATGGGACCGGTGCTGGAAGCGTTGACCAAACTGGAGGGACGCCCACCCAGGCTGGAGCCGGGACTGGTGCGCAAGACCGACCAGGAATACTTTAGCAAAGTAGAAGCCATTGAATTTGCGGTCAAGTATGACGATGGTAAAGACCCGCGGGGTATTACCCGGGCTGATCTAGTGGTAATCGGCGTTAGCCGGACCTCTAAAACGCCGCTCTGTATGTATCTGGCGCATCGGCGCATTAAAGCGGCCAACGTGCCTTTGGTTCCCGAGGTGGCACCACCGGACGAAATTTTTCATTTGTCGTCCCACCGGATGATTGGTCTGACTATCCGGCCCAGTTTGTTAAATGAAATTCGCCGTGAACGGCTGAAGTCATTGGGACTGACCTCCAGCGCAGATTACGCCAGCATGGAACGCATCTTGAAAGAACTGGAATATGCCGAAGGAATTATGAAAAAAGCCGGCTGTTCAATTATAGACGTATCTAATAAAGCTGTTGAGGAAACTGCCAGCAGAGTGCTGGAAATTTACTACAGGGGGCAGAGATATGGCAAGTAAAAAATGGGTTTACACATTTGCAGAAGGCCGGGCTGATATGAAGGACTTGCTGGGCGGCAAGGGCGCAAACCTGGCAGAAATGACTAACATCGGCCTGCCTGTTCCACCCGGTATCACCGTTACCACAGAAGCGTGTATTCAGTTTTATAGTGAAGACAGGCAGTTTCCGCCCGGGATGGAAGAGCAGGTCCGGGAAACAATGAGTACCCTCGAGGAAAAAACCGGCAAGCAATTCGGGAATCCCGACAACCCGCTGCTGGTCAGTGTGCGTTCCGGAGCGGTCATTTCCATGCCCGGCATGATGGACACGGTGTTAAACCTGGGCTTAAACGACGATACCGTGCGCGGCCTGGCCAAAGAATCTGGAGACGACCGGTTTGCCATGGACTGTTACCGTCGCTTTCTTAATATGTTCGGCGACGTGGTGTTGGGTATTGACCATGATAAATTTGAACGCATCCTGAGCATACATAAGGATAAAGCCGAAGTTCAGTATGATAATCAGTTGGATGCTGAACAATGGCAAGCTGTGGTAGTAGAATACAAAAAACTAATCCAGCGAGAAACAGGAGAACCATTCCCTCAGGATCCCATGGAACAGTTATTTAAAGCCTTATACGCAGTATTTAACTCCTGGAACAGTGACCGTGCTATTGTGTATCGTAAGGTGAACAAGATACCCGATGACTTGGGCACTGCGGTTAATATCCAGGCCATGGTTTTCGGCAACCTGGGCAACGACTGTGGCACCGGAGTCGCTTTTACCCGCGATCCGTCCACCGGCACCAGAGAGCTTTACGGTGAATATCTAATTAATGCCCAGGGTGAGGACGTAGTGGCAGGTATCAGGACGCCGCAGCCTATCGCCACACTGAAAAATGAAATGCCCGCAGTTTACGAGGAGTTTGACCGTATTTGCGGACTGTTGGAAAAACACTATCGCAATATGCAAGATATAGAATTCACCATTGAACGCGGCAAGCTTTTTATGCTGCAAACCCGTAACGGTAAACGCACAGCCCAGGCCGCCATGAAGATCGCTGTCGACATGGTTAACGAGGGGCTGATCAATAAAGAAGAGGCCATTATGCGAGTGGAACCAGCTCACCTGGACCACCTGCTGCACCGCCGTATCGATCCCGATGCCAAATTGGATGTAATAGCCACCGGTCTCCCCGCATCGCCCGGCGCTGCCGGCGGCATGGTGGTATTTAGCTCCGACGAGGCCGAAAAATTAGCTCAGGAAGGCCGCAAGGTAATTCTGGTGCGTACTGAGACCACCCCGGACGACATACATGGTATTGTGGCTGCTCAGGGTATCCTCACTTCCAGAGGCGGGATGACCAGTCACGCCGCCGTGGTGGCCCGGGGTATGGGCAAACCTTGTGTCTGCGGATGCGAGGCCATCCGGATTGATTACGATAAAGAGCTATTTTCAGTTAATGGGTTAGTTATTAAAAAAGGCGATATATTATCAATTGACGGCTCCACCGGCCAGGTAATCATGGGCCAGGTGCCCATGATTGACCCCGAACTGGGGACGGAATTCCGTAAATTGCTCATCTGGGCGGATGAAATACGTACCTTGGGTGTGCGTACCAATGCCGACACCCCCCAAGACTCAATTAAAGCCAGGGAATTTGGGGCCGAGGGCATTGGACTGACCAGGACCGAGCACATGTTTATGGCCCAGGAAAGATTACCCATTGTGCAGGAAATGATCTTGGCCGGCACAGATGAAGAACGGGACGATGCTCTGGCCAAGCTGCTGCCTATGCAGGAAGAAGACTTTTACGGTATTTTTAAGGCTATGGAAGGTTTGCCGGTGACCATTCGGCTTTTAGACCCTCCGTTGCACGAATTCTTGCCTAATGCTGAAGAATTAATGGTCGAGATCACCACGTTGAAGCTTACCGGCGGCGACGTCGTGGAACTGCAGCAGAAAGAAGAACTGCTTAGAAAAGTACGCTCCCTGTCCGAATTCAACCCTATGTTGGGTCACCGGGGATGCCGCCTGGGTATCACTTTCCCGGCCGTTTACGTTATGCAGGCCAGGGCCATCTTCCAGGCGGTGGCGCGGTTGGTGCAGGATGGCTGCAAAGTAATACCCGAAGTTGAAATCCCGTTGGTGATAGAGGTAAAGGAACTGACTTACCTGCGTTCACTGGTGGAGCAAACAGCCACAGACGTAATGAAGGAATCCGGAGTTGCGTTTGAATATACCGTGGGTACTATGATTGAAGTACCCCGTGCCGCCCTTCTAGCCGATGAAATAGCTGCTGGAGCAGACTTTTTCTCTTTTGGTACCAATGACCTGACCCAGACCACTCTGGGCTTTAGTCGTGACGATGCTGAGGGCAAGTTTTTACAGCACTACACTGAAAAGAAAATCCTATCTGATAACCCCTTTGCGGTACTGGATCGCAAGGGTGTGGGAAAACTAATGGAAATGGCTGTAAAACTTGGCCGGGGTGTTAAACCCGATTTGTTAATTGGGATCTGCGGTGAGCACGGTGGCGAACCATCCTCAATTGAGTTCTGTCACCTAGTTGGACTGGATTACGTCAGTTGTTCTCCTTTTCGAGTACCCATTGCCCGTCTGGCCGCTGCCCAGGCCAAGGTGAAAAACAGCTAGTCAACGACGCAAAACCTGATATAAAGGATAACCGTAAAAATACTAGAGATAAGGAAAGGGTACACACCTTCTGCGGAGTGTGTACCCTTTCCTTATCCCCAAGCACCGAATAAAAAGTTGAAAATAACAAAAAACAATGCAGGCAAACCATGTATTTAATCCCCTGTATTATTTTTTATTCCGCTGCATCCTAATCAGCATCCTCAGCTTCTTCTACTCCTGGCTTGAGCCAGCAGACTTTTATAGCCAGCTTGTATTCTTCCTCATCTTCGTCGTACTTAATTTTGTACTCAAGTTCGACATCCTCGGGAAGCTCAATGACTTCTTCTTCGATAGTCAAAGACCGGGAACCCATTTTCATCACTACATCATTCATAAACTTGAGAAAATCACCCTTTGAACCAACATACTTTTCACTGTAATCCACTAACGATCCCTCCGTTTTAAATTCTTTTATCTATTACATATACTAGATTATGATGCGGCAATTTTGAGTGTGCATGCTAATGGTAAAATATTTCAATGTTACCGTAAATTATTTAAAATCCTATATAAATTATATAAAAATTACACCACTTGGGGCTAGCTCTCATAAAATACAAAGAATCAGTCTTAATTACGTTAGGGGGATTACGCATGTCTTCTGCCTTATATGATATCGCCAACAAAGTACTTTCTAGTTATGGAAAAAGAATAGATGAAATTACAGTAATACAAAGTGGCGGCATTAAAACGTTATGGAAGGTAAAGTCAACTAAAGAAACGCTTTGCCTTAAAAGACTTCGGCACAGCAAAGAAAAAGCACTGTTTTCAATTAATGCGCAAAAATACATGGCCAGTCAAGGAGCCAGGGTACCCGGGATTTTTCCAACCCTCAACGGTGAAGATTATGTAGAATTCCAGGGTCATCTGTTTGTTCTCTACCAATGGATAGAGGGAAGAAGCATTATCCTGACACGGGATTTAAAAATAGCCCTGGAGGCTTTGGCGCAGTTTCATGTTGATTCGGCCGGCTACATTCCTCCTACAGAGTGCCGTGTTTCTTCCAAGCTAGATGGCATGGGCAATTATTACAAATCCGTCTTAAGACGTTTTTATGAATGGCAAAAAAAATCACTTGAAAAACCACAACACCCTGTATGTCACGCTTTTCTAAATGAAATAAACGTAATGGCTGAGGTTGGCATGGATTGCGTTAAATTACTGGAGCGATCTGATTACAGCAGTTGGGTTAACGACATAAGACAACGCGGTAATTTGTGTCACCAAGATTATGGTGACGGAAACGCCTTAATTTCGCCGCACGGTGTATATGTATTGGACCTGGACGGGGTAACCTTTGATCTGCCCAGTCGGGATTTACGTAAAGTTATTATTAAGCTTATGTCCGGCCGTAACCGCTGGGACCGAGAGCAATTAAATGAAATGCTGAACTGGTATGAAAAGATAAACCCGCTGGATGATGGTAAACGCCGGGTTTTATATATTGACTTACTATTTCCCCATGAATTACATGACACCGCAAAAAATTATTTCATTAAAGAAAAGTCTATCAAGCCCAGTGAAATATCTGTGACATGCACAGTAGCCAGGAAAAAAATCGAATTGCTATCTGCGTTAATCAAAGGAGAGTGAAACGGGTGACTCCATCTACCACGGAACAAATAGAGTTATTATATAAAGTATTACTGAAATACGGCCATGCAAATGCGCAGGTGCTTGAGCTTAGGGATAAGGGGAAAAAGACGGTTTGGCAGGTAACTTCAGGCGGCCGGAAGATGGTTTTAAAAAAAATGCCATCATCCGTAACGCAGACCAGATTTATCACCGATGCGGCAAGTCACTTGAGCAATTCGGGTGTTCGCGTACCGAAAATTATCAAAACAAAGGGCCAGGAAAATTTTGTTGCCATAGGTAACTTGACTTATATTCTGATGGAATGGATTGATGGTAAGCAACCTGATTACACCCGCGACACCGAGGCCATGTTATCCTCTCTGGCGGCGTTCCATCGCGGCTCTTTGGGTTTTAAACCACCCTCCAGGTATGACTCCAACTCCCATTTGGGTACATGGCCCGAGAGTTATCAAAAGAAAAAAAACCATTTACAGGCCTATGCCCAACATGCCCGTGCGCATAGAAATAATGATGAGTTCTCAGAAATTTTTTTGCAAAATTATGAACTAGCCTTTGGAAGAATAGAGCAGGCCATCAATAAGCTTGCAAGATCAGCCTACAAGGAATGGATGGAATTGTCCCGGACCCGGGGCTGTCTTTGTCACCAAGATTTTACCCCCAAAAACTTAAAAATGCAGAAGGACAGGGGGATAACCGTATTTGATCTAGACTCCATTACTGTCGATATCCCGGCGCGGGATTTGAGAAAGATTTTAAACAAGTTTCTGAAAAAAGTAGGCGGTAGGAAATTAAAGACACTAAAACTAATGGTATCAGTTTATCAATATCATTATCCGTTAACGAAAGGGCAATGGGAAGTGGTGGCTGCCGATCTTCTATTTCCTCACCTGTTTTATGGAATAGTTGACAAATATTATCGCAACCGGGCTCCCGATTGGAGTCCCGGTAAGTATGTGGAAAAGCTTAAACAACTAATCCTGACGGAAAAAAATAAAGAAGAAGTGATTTTACAAGTACTTAAAAAAGCAGTTGAATAACATTGTATATTATTTTTACCAATACCAGTAAAATGTTATTTTAGTTTTAGCACATCTTATTTTATTAAATCATATACTGTACTACCAATGTTTGTAACGATTTGAGAAATTGGAAATTGTTAGACAACAGGCGCCAAATGTTAATAATCAAATTTTAAGGAGGGGTTACATTTAATGCAACACATTGAAGCGTCCAATTCTAATCCAGCTTCTAAAAAATATAGAGAGATTATTACAAAGGCTGTTTGTGGAAATGCTAAGAAATTTTTTATTTTAAGCCAGTTTATTGAGCTTCCGGAAGGCCAATCTCCGACTGACGTGTTAGGAACTACTATTACCAAGCTTCAGCTTACCAATAATACAGGTATTAGCGAAGCAATGGCCATGCAAGAACCTGGTATTAATATAAGCGGCACTTTTGAAATACATGTCTGGTATGCTCATAAAAATGGTAAAGCCACCGATGTAGCCAGGCAAAACGTACAATTTGAAAAAATTATCCCCATAAATGAATTTGAGAAAGGCATCATCAGTATGGTTGATGCCAAAGTGGAAATTATAAAGAGTCCTGAATGCCTTGAGAGCACTATCACAATGGATAATAAAATTAAAATTGACGTGGAACTGGGGGTTTACGCTGAAATAATCGGCGAAACCAAGGTTTCAGTATGCATTTACCAGCCCAACGGGGAGGATGATGATGATTAAGGGCTTATAAATAATTTAAAAGACATAAGTTGAAAATCCAAGGTCAATAGTCGTAGTCCTTCTGGTGACTTGTGACCTTGGACTTTTGACCTTGAATGAATAGTTGCCAATAAGGACCTTGTTTTTATACCCGAGCAAGGTCTCTATCTATGTTTTAAAAGGATATTCATAAAGGCGACATTATACATTGGGGACATTATACGTTGGGGACATTCCTCCGAAGGAGGTGTGTCCCCTTACCTTATATAATTCATTAACCATGTTCGATTGAGTCGTATATTTCTAGTATTTCCCTTGCTAATCGGCCCCAGTTATATTTCTCCTCAGCCAGTTTTCTGCCCCGCCTACCCATAGCCAGGGCTGTTGCCGGATTCTCAAGCAGGAAATTTATAGCCCATGCAAAATCACTGCTATTGTTATACTCAGGAACAATAATCCCGTTACCATATCCTTCAATAACTTCAGTGTTACCGCCCCTGTCTGTAGTGATAATCGGCAGTCCGGCGGCCATAGCTTCATAATGTATTCTGGCTAGAGGTTCCTGCCATTGCGACGCACATACAAATATATCACCGGCTGAAAAAAAATCAACTACCTGCCTGGGTGGTATAAAACCAGTAAAAACAACATGTTTTTCAGGTAAATTTTTAGCTAAGTTATAAACGTGTGATACATATTCGTCTATCCTATTGCTTCCGTACCATTTGCTGCCCACCACTAATAATACTGTTTGCGGATATTTTTTTAGCACTTCCTCCATGGCTGAAATAACGAGATGTACTCCCTTTTTCTCCGAAAATCTTGTGACTACCAAAATTAATTTGCCGTTCCCGATGCCAAATTGGCCTTTTATTTGTTGTTTGATTTTCCTGGCCTCTTCTGTCCATATGGGATAAAATTCGTCGGGATTGACTCCTGAATAGACTGTTATAACTTTACCAGCGGCACGGGGATAATTATTTTCTACAGTTTTTTTAATAAAATTACTGACTGTAATAACCCGATGCACAGTTTCCAGACAAAAAACAGCCTGCTCTTTGCCAATTTTGTTAGGGGCAAACATTTCGTTATGAAGGCTGAGAATGAACTTGCTGCCGGGAGAGGCGTTGTAAAAAAACCGCAATGATTTTGGCCGGTTGAAAATGTGCACGACATCGAACCGCCGTGCGGATAATTCCCGGGAAACGAGCTCGACATAGTTATTTTTGCTTTTGGCGGATACCCGGAAATATTCAACGCCGTTAATTATTTCACGTTCCTGCAGTTTCGCATCTTTAATTGAAAACACGGTTACCTGGTGTCTTTTGATAAGAAAAGGAACGATACCTTCAATATATAGTTGAATTGCCCCCCCCCGGATTGGAGGTACAGGTAATTTTTCACTGCAGACTAAAGCAATCTTCATTTTATCACCATACCCGTTATTTTTTAAATTGGAGACATTCATACGTTGGGGACAAGGAGTTTAACAAGCTAATACATCAAAGGTTATTTGCCATATTCTCTAAACCACTGAAACTGGTTTTTCAGACCCTGTTCCAGGTGGGTTTTAGACTGGTAGTTTAAATACCTAGTAGCTTTTTCAAGATCGGCAAGAGTGTCGGACGGGTCTCCTTTTTGTCCTTCAATATGTTCAAAATTTAGTTTTCTGTCTGAAATTTTCTCCAATAAATTAATTATTTCTATGATGTTTGCCCTGCTCCCTCCACCCGTATTTATTACTTCACCACAAGCACCGGACTTCGCGGCAGATATAGTTGCATCTACAATATCGTCGACATAAGTGAAATCCCTAGTTTGTTTACCGTCGCCGTAAACATAAAATAGTTCTCCTATTTCCAGGCACTTGATCATTCTGGAAAAGGCCATATCCGGTCTCTGCCGTGGGCCGTATACCGTAAAGTAACGCAGGGCTACGAATGGAATTTTGTGGTTATGCCAGTAGGCGTGGCAAATTTGTTCTGCAGCCAACTTTGTTACCCCGTAAGGAGAAATGGGTTTTGGCTGGTTCACTTCTTTCATAGGTAAATCACATGCTCCGTAAACTGAAGAGCTTGAGGCATATATGAACTTCTTAATAGAAGTGCCCTTTAATGACTCCAGGAGCTTTTGGGTTGTAAATACATTTTGGTGTAAATAGTTTTGGAAGGTCTGTCCCCAGCTTAACCTGACTCCCGGTTCTCCGGCCAAGTGAAAGCAGTAATCAATATCCTTGACCAATGAATGAAGGTCGTCAAACAAGATATCAACTGAATGGAAAGTAACGTTTGGCAGGTTGATGAACTCCTCAATATTACGTTTCTTTTGCTGCTGGCTATAGTAATTGGTAAAGGAATCAATACCAACCACAAAAAAACCACTTGCCACAAGTTTTTCAACGAGGTGAGAACCTATAAAGCCGGCTGCCCCTGTAACCAAACATTTATCCATTTTGCACCCCCTTTCATGTAATTATTTCATTCTATGTGGGAATGGGCATTTGGTTACGACTTAAGCCAACCTGGTATTTTTCAAATGCACACTTATGCCAGCTTGAACATATTGTGTTGTGAACGCGCAGGAGAAAAAAAGTGTGGTGACATGAAAAACTAGAATGTGGTAGGTTAATAATTAGGGAGGGATAAAAGTGAGTGAGGCAATTGGAGCGGAAAAAAGAAACTGCAATTGTCCGCGAGGAGCGTACCGGGAGATTATAACAAAAGCTATATGTGGGACGGTTTCAAAAACATTACAATACACCCATTTTATAAACTTGCCCGAGGGTGTCATAGCCGACCAGATTCTGGGGTGTACTTTGACCCATCAAAGGTTAAATGAACCGAAAATGAAAGACGCAAGCAGCAATTCAATTACCATTATTGCCGCAGGAGTTTATGTGGTGCAAATCTGGTATGCGTATAACGATGGTCGGGATACTGATGTGTTAAGGAGTTCCATTAACTTTAAAGAATTTATCCCGATAGAGTATTATGATGGCCAAAATGCCAACCCGTTGGTGGCTAAGGCCGCATTCGTTACCCCACCTCAGATACTGGAATCGTCTTTCACGAACGATAATCGAATCAAGCTGGATGTTCAATTGGATATTGTTGCTGAAATAATCGGTGAGTCCAAAATATTAGTTTCAATTTTTCAGCCTGACCGGAATGTATGACCATGATGTGCATATTCGGTACTGGTCTGACTAGGGTGCTCCTGCCCGGTGGGTGCCCTTTTTTTAATTATTTTTTTGTCCTTAACTCAGTAGGGTACAGCGTCATGTCATTGTGAATGAAGTGAAAAATCTAAATCCTTTGCTAACGTTCCAGATGACAGTTGACCTCTTTGGTGCATAATTGTTTATAAATAGCTTTTCTTATCAAAGGGTATTACTGAGTAAAAGGGGACAATTATGTTAATTTTTTGTTAACAAAAAGGGAATTGGGGAAAAAATATAGAAGTAAGTATTCCTTCATATGGAAAAATTACTAGTGCCTTTGCACAAGTAATTATTAAAAACATGCAGCTTTATCATCAAGGTTCTTTTAAAGATTTATAAATTAACTGCAATTTAATGTAGATTACTTTTTCTATTATGGCTACTAGTTGTACAAGGACTCTTGGGCCGTTGCACTAACGGTGTAATGGACAAGCCGTGTGGGTAGGTGTCGGCGTGGAGCAGTTCAGACTTTTTTGGGCTATAAATTTACCAACTGAAATGAAAACAAAACTGGCTTTGTTGCAGTCCCCGCTACGGGGAATGCAAGCCGTCAAGTGGGTGGAACAGCAAAATTTGCACCTGACTGTTAAATTTATGGGCGATGTGGACCGTAGAAAAATTAATGACATTGTGCAGGCAGTGGAGCTTGCCTTGGCGGATAGTGGTTCAATCAGCCTGGAACTTGACGGGACGGGTTTTTTCCCGAATTCACGGCAACCGCGGGTAATTTGGGTTGGCGTGCGGGGCGAAGTGGATAAGTTTCTCCGGTTGCACCAAACGGTTGAAAAAAGCCTGATTGCACTTGGTTTTCCACCTGAAAACAAGAGCTTTTCGCCACATCTGACCGTGGGGCGGGTTCGTACTCCAAATGGTGTCGGTGACCTCATCAATAGTCTTGAAACAGCGGCGCAGCAATTAGCCTGTTTCGGCAGAGTGGATGTAACAACAATCGAATTAATGAAAAGCGTATTGACCCGTAAGGGTCCGGTTTACTCGGTTGTGGCGGGGGTTAAATTGGCAGGGGTGGGCAGCAAATAATTCCCACCTGAACCGGAAACAAGTTCCAGCGGTTTCCGCTGCGGCTGACGAGTTGTTTGCCGAGTATAAATTCCCTGCCCGGGCATACATTTTTAATGAATCGCTTTTGAAAAGAGGTTGATAAAAAATGCTGATTATTGCTATAAACGGAAGCCCTAACCCAAAAGGTAATACAGCTTATATGCTTGGGGCCGCAATGGAGGAGATTGCCAGGGCGGGGGCGGAAGGACACTTTATGCAGGTTAGTGAATTGATTACCAAGGCTAAAGTTCCTTACTGCATAGCCTGCTCGAACCCGTGCGATGGCAGGTGTTATAACGGTACGCCCCTTGAAGATGCCTTTAGCCTGTTGCGGCGCTGTGACGGCATTATTATGGGCAGTCCGGTTTATTTCTGTACCGTATCGGCACCGCTCAAGTCATTTTGGGATAAAACAAGGTCCCTACGTAAGGATAAGGCACTCCTTAACGTGGCCGGTGGTGCCCTTGCCGTGGCTGCTGCCCGTTTTGGCGGACAGGAAACCACTCTGCGTGCCATGCAGGACATGATGTTTTGCCAGGGAATGACTGTGGTGGGAGACGGTTTTGTCGATGATGATGCCGGTCACCTGGGTGCTTGCACCCAGCGTCCATCAAGCGAAGACCAAAACGGAATAACGCGAATCCGGGTATTGGCCCGGCGGGTTCTACAAGTGGCCGGAGCCACCATGGAATTGCGCGCTAACAGGACTTGATATAAGTTTCCTGAACGCCCCGCCGGTTGATGAACTGGGGGGGCTAATTGTTTAACTTGTAACTAATCATGAGTCAGAAGACCCCCGGAATCATTAATCGGGCACTCGCAAGGGGTGCCCTTACGATAACAATTGGGGATAGTGTTGGTGCTTTTGGTTTAATTTATGTTAAAACGGGTTGGAGGTGGGCAAGGGGTGGATTTTCGCCGGCAGACGGAATTGATGGAAGATGAGTATCTATCGCCATATGCTGCCCGCAGCAGCCGCTCAGCCGGGCGAATCAACGGTGAGGAACTCTGCCGGGTACGTACTGAATTCCAGCGTGACCGGGACCGGATTATCCATTCCAAATCATTCCGTCGTCTGAAGCATAAAACACAGGTTTTCATTATCCCCGAGGGAGATCATTACCGCACCCGACTTACTCATACGCTGGAAGTAGCCCAGATTAGCAGGACGATAGCCCGGGCGCTGCGGCTAAATGAAGACCTTACCGAGGCTATTGCTTTGGGGCACGATTTGGGACACACTCCATTTGGCCATGCCGGCGAAAGTGCACTGGCAGCGATAATGCCCGGTGGGTTCAAACACAACCGGCAAAGCCTGCGGGTGGTGGAAGAGTTGGAAGGCGGTCGAGGCCTTAATCTAACGGCTGAAGTCCGGGACGGCATACTTAACCACACCGGACCCCAAATGCCAATCACCCTGGAGGGACAGATAGTTAAAATAGCTGACCGCGTCGCCTATATAAATCATGATATTGACGATGCCATTAGGGGTGGGATAATCAGGGTCAATGAACTGCCAGCCAGGTGTCTGGATGTGCTGGGCCGGGAACACCGCACCCGCATTAACACTATGGTGATGGACATGATTGAAAGTAGTCTCAATAAGCAGCTTATTGGTATGAGTCCTCGGGTGCTGGAGGCTACCAATAAATTGAGAACTTACCTGTTTCAAAACGTGTATATTGATTCAGAGGCCAAGCGAGAGGAGGGTAAAGCTCGGCATGTTGTCCAATACCTCTTTCAATACTGGACCGAGCATCCCGATAAAATGCCCCCCGAACACCAGCAGAGGGCTCAGCAGGTAGGAGTACAACGGTCGGTCTGCGATTATATAGCAGGAATGACCGATCGTTACGCTATTGCTCGCTTCAAGGCTTTATTTATACCGCGATCATTTGCCATTCCCGGGGATAGTGGATGAGGTAAAAAAATGTCGAAAGCGGAAGGATAATTTATAGTGGTAGCGAATAAAAATTAAACGTTAAATATACTTCTGCCGAATAAAATAATCCGTAATCCGGAAGGGAATTCCAACCGACCGGAGAATTCTCCAAATGAGTGTTTTGAAAAAGAAAAAGAGGAGACACACCTCTTTTTTGGGGATACAGTTCTTTATGACGGGGTGGTGATACTGTGGGGGGATTCATACCTGAAGAAATATTAGAAAAAGTAAGGATGCGGGCTGATATTGTGCAAGTAATATCGGATTACGTACACTTGCAAAAAAAAGGTAAGAATTACGTGGGCAACTGCCCTTTCCACCAGGAAAGCAGCCCTTCTTTCACCGTCACGCCGGAAAAGGATATGTTCTATTGCTTCGGCTGCAGTGCCGGAGGCAACGTTTTTAAATTTATTATGCTTCAGCATAACGTTACGTTCCCCGAAGCGGTGAAAATGCTGGGCGACCGGTTTGGGGTAGCAGTGCCGGACGGTTACACTCCACAGATCCGTGAACGGCTGCGCCGTGAGGAAAAGGCCTGGAAAATAAACGCTCTAGCCCGGGACTATTTTCATGACGCCTTAATGAAAAGCCCAGCTGGAGCAGCGGCCAGGGATTATCTGGCCCACCGTGGAATAACCAGAGAGACTATCATTGAGTTCAAACTTGGCTTTGCGTTACCAGCCTGGGATGATTTGATTAAAAATATGCAGGGCCAGGGCTTTGGTGTACATGATCTGCTGGAGGTTGGCCTGGCGGTCAGCGGGGACCGCAAAACATATGACCGATTCCGATCCCGTTTGATGTTTCCCATCACAGATGCTCTGGGACGGGTGGCAGGTTTTGGCGGTCGGGTGCTGGACGATGGGCTGCCTAAGTACCTAAACACGCAGGAAACAGACTATTTCAGCAAGGGCAAGGTTTTATACGGGCTTGACCGGGCCAGGCAGGCGGTCCGTGATAACGGTTACCTGATTATTACAGAGGGATACATGGACACCATTGCTGCGCACCAGTTTGGCATTACCAATACCGTGGCTGCACTGGGTACCAGTTTAACCCGTGAACACGGTCGTTTATTAATGAATTACGCCAGTGAAATAATTATTGCCTTTGATGCCGATGTCGCCGGGGTAGCCGCCTCGCTGCGGGGGTTGGATATATTACAGGAACTAGGCTGCCGGGTAAGAGTGCTAACTCTGCCGGCAGGAAAAGACCCTGATGAATTCCTGCGGGCTCGTGGGGCCAATGATTTTAAGCAGCAAATTGAACAGGCCATGCCACTGGTAGAGTATAGATTAAAACAAGCTATGGAAAAACACGGCAGCACCCCTTTTAATAAAAAAGTGGTACTGGGTGAAATGCTCCCTGTACTTGCAGTCATGAACAGTGAACTGGACAGAAGTGAGGGCGTAAAACTGGTGGCTTCAAGGCTTTATACCGGATATCACGTCATAGCCGATGAATTAACGAGATTTTCTGCTCAACAACGAAAAAAATGGACAAAATCGGATAATATTACTAATAATAAGCATAATATTATTAATAGGAAAAGATCTGACTTCGGGGAAAGAGCTGAATTTGGTCTGCTCAAGCTGATGCTTGAAGATGCCGGCAGAATAAGTCAGGTGACCGCTGAGCTGCCCGGTAACTTCTTTAAAAATATCTTTTGTCATGCGGTTTACGACAAGGTTTTGGGACTTATACAATATTCAGGTTTTAGTTTATCTGTTTTGCTTGACTATTTGGAAGAAGATGATCAGCAGCAATTAAGCGCCCTGCTGATGGAACCGTTCCCCGGAGATAATATAGACGCTATCCTGTCCGGTTATATCGCGGCCATTAAAAGGCGGGAACTCATGCAATCTCGCAATGAACTCCAGGTGGTGCTGATTGACACTGAAAAATCTGGAGACCGGGAAGAAATAACGCGTATTTTGCAACAAATAAGCACCATCGACAGGACATTGAAAGGAGGGAAGATGTGCCATGAGGGAAGGCCAAAATAAGAATGAACCCATCAAAGATGTCAAGGACTTAATTGAAAAGGGCAAAAAGCAGGGTGTTCTCACATACCACGAAGTAATGGACAGTCTTCAGGGCGTGGATCTTACCCCGGAGCAAATTGATGAGGTATATGAAAAATTGGCCGGGCTAGGCATTGAAGTTACCCCTGAAGCCCAGAGTTTGGGTGAGGCTAGCGGCACTTCCCTGGAAGACGCAAGTACAGAGGAAGTTGATGTTGATTTAACCGTCCCCGAGGGCGTTGGTATAGATGATCCGGTACGTATGTATCTGAAAGAAATTGGCAGAGTACCTCTCCTTACGCCGGAAGAGGAAATTAATCTGGCTCAAAGGATGGAACAAGGTGACGAGGAAGCCAAGCGCCGTCTGGCAGAGGCCAACCTGCGTCTGGTGGTAAGCATCGCCAAACGTTATGTGGGCCGGGGCATGCTTTTCCTGGACTTGATTCAGGAAGGTAATCTGGGCCTTATTAAGGCTGTGGAGAAGTTTGATTTTCGCAAAGGTTTTAAGTTCAGTACCTATGCCACTTGGTGGATTAGGCAGGCTATCACCAGAGCCATTGCCGACCAAGCCCGGACCATCCGCATCCCGGTGCACATGGTGGAAACCATCAACAAGCTGATTCGGGTTAGTCGGCAGCTATTACAAGAACTTGGCCGTGACCCTGTCCCCGAAGAAATCGCCCGGGAAATGGGCATAACCGAGGACAAGGTGCGGGAGATTCTGAAGATCGCCCAGGAGCCTGTTTCGCTGGAAACACCGATTGGTGAAGAAGAAGATTCTCACTTGGGCGATTTTATCGAAGACCATGACGCCCGTGCACCTGCAGAGGAAGCATCGTTTACACTGCTGCGGGAACAGCTGGATGAGGTGCTCGAGACACTAACTGACCGGGAGCAAAAGGTACTGAGACTTCGTTTCGGGCTGGATGACGGTAGGGCTAGAACCCTGGAAGAGGTGGGGCAGAAATTCGGTGTTACCAGGGAGCGTATCCGTCAGATCGAAGCCAAGACGCTCCGTAAACTGCGTCATCCCAGTCGCAGCAAGAAGCTTAAAGACTACCTGGATTAACATAATTTATTCAGCTTTTCTGTATTGACCTTGGGGGCAAACGTATTGTATAATTACTTTTGCAGCGTTCCTCGATAGCTCAACGGTAGAGCATCCGGCTGTTAACCGGAGGGTTGCTGGTTCGAATCCAGCTCGGGGAGCCAATCCTCGGGCCCATAGCTCAATGGTAGAGCATCCGGCTCATAACCGGCTGGTTCTAGGTTCGAGTCCTAGTGGGCCCACCACTGACTCGAAGTTCGAAGTTAGAAGTTCGAACTTCGAGGTTGGAAAAGACAAAGAATTAAAGATAAAGACAAAGAGAACAAGGTTGGAAAAAATAAGTTCTAAAAAAAGATAAAAAAAGCTACAAAAAAAAGAGAAAATAAGTTATAATAGCCTTCGGGGTTCGAACTTCGCATATCGAACTACGAACATCGAAAAGGCCCCATGGTCAAGTGGCCTAAGACACCGCCCTTTCACGGCGGTAACCCGGGTTCGAGTCCCGGTGGGGTCACCAACGGGCGATTAGCTCAGCTGGGAGAGCGCCTGCCTTACAAGCAGGATGTCGGCGGTTCGATCCCGTCATCGCCCACCAAACCCAAGGTAGCGCCTATTGCAGGCGCTACTGCCATTAATGGGATCATAGCTCAGTTGGGAGAGCGCCTGCCTTACAAGCAGGATGTCACAGGTTCAAGTCCTGTTGGTCCCACCAACTAAAACAGCAGGGTAGCACCGGAGTCAATCTTTGGTGCTATCTCTTTTTTTATGCCGAACAAATCCACCACAACTTTTCCCGGGTGTACATCTATCGAGGATTCAGTCAAATACATAATTAACAACCAGGATGTTACGTAACAGGCGGCCCACCGGTGTGCTGGTATCAATGTTTTGGCTGATGGATATCAGGGCGCAGTTTTGGCGCTCCAGGACTTCAACATAGTGGTGGAAGTCCTTCACGTTACGGCAAAACCGATCCAGTTTGTACACCAGCACAACATCATACTTGCCGGCGCGCACATCCTGGATCATTTCCTGAAACCCTGGCCGGCGGTCGGACCGGCCGGAAATGTCGATGTCCTGGTATACCTTGATTAGGTCCAGGCCAAGTAAACGGGCCTGTAATTCAGCTTTTTCGTTTTGCTGTTCCGGTGAAATTCCGTCTTCACGCTCCCGGGATACCCGGATATACGCGCAGGCCCGGCGTAGTTGGGTAGTCATTTGTTTTGCCTCCGTTAATAATAACCCCGGCCCGGGCCGGGTATTTCACCTATCTGCCCTAAAGTAAACATGGATGTTGCAGTCATCCGGCAAGTCGTTGTAAAAAGATCAATTAGGTATAGTCTGTAGGCTGCTAAGCTCTTCAAAAAATAAATCTGCATTTCTTTCCACTCTATATCTCACCCTGTTTAGTCCTATTACGTATCCAGCCTGGGGCATTTCCTCAATTATGTGGTACAGCTCATGAAAAAAAACCTCTTTCCTCGTGTCCGGTGAAAGGGCTGAGTTGACAAAAACATGAAAATGGTCTTTTCGGGATCGGTACACGAATGCAGCCACATCACCTCCTAGTGGCTCTTCATGGTTATGTATATTAAACGCCCGCATAGCTTCTGTTAGGTCAATATTGCCATCTAGTAATGCGCGAAGCACTTGATATCTTGGAAGTGATTTGAGCTTATTCAAATCCATTTCCCGACTCCTGTCAGTTATTGTCGATATGTATAAAAAGCATTTAAACCCGCCATGTCCGGCAGGTTTAATAATCCATGCGTGATTCTTCTTCAACTATCTTGATGTATTTGATTATTCGTTTTATGGATTCTGCGGAGAGTGGCTTTACTTGCTTAAAGAGCAACTGAAGGTCTTCGCGCTGTTTAAGTTCAAGCCAGAATTCTATAAGTTCATCATCGTCAGAGATGGCTTCTTCGACAGCTTTAACTACTGCTTCATTTATTTTTTGAAGCGCAAGCTGGTCAGGGGTGTTGATTTTGTTTGTATTTTTTTCCCTGATAACCTCTTTATCGGCTTCCCATGTTGCTGAGTTGGAACTTCTGGATACTTCCCTCAGATGCTTTAAGGGGGCACGTCCTAATAAGTAATCAGTGGTGACACTAAAGAAATCAGCTATCCTCTGTAATGTATCATATTTCCTGGACTTGGACTATAACCATACGGCCAGCGCTACCAAAGATCGCACTGGACTGTTCGACGGGCAGGTATTCAAGCCCACACCGGAAACCGGCAAAAAACTGTTGGATTGGCTGGAGGCCGGTGTTGACGAGCAGGCCCGGGCCGGGCGACAGCCTAACCTGGTGGTGGTTGGCGGTCAGGTTGAAGCAGATAGCGCGGCAGGCTGCGGGCCGGGGGAAACGGTAAATCCACCAGTTCTGAAACAGGCCACAGTTGAGCATCAGCGGCAGGTTGGATGTGAGGGGGGTCAGTTACATAACACCAGGGAAGTCCACACACAAAGTGCCGCCCCCGCCGGTCCAAACCAGCTCGCCCAGCAGCCTCGAACAGCTAACCAGGCGCTGGCCACCCAGGCCCAGATTAGAAAGATATTTACCACGGCCGGTGAAGTCAGGCTGGATGAAACGGTTCTGCACCAACTTATTGAACGGGAAACGGGTAAAACATCAGTCAATGACCTGGCCAAGCCGGAGGCCAGCCGGGTGATTGAGTTGCTCCTGGGGATGGCAAGCGGAAGGCCAAACACCAGGACCAAATTGGCACCACCCTCACCCCAGGCAGCGGGCGGCAGCAGGATGCGGTTGTTCTAGCATAGTGGGGGGCATTCATCCGACCCTATAGCCCCGAAAGGGAAGGAGTTGTGTCCCTTACAAATAAGGGGCGGCAATTGCCGCCCCATGCGCTAACGCGCACCCTTTTACCGGGGCAAAAGCTAATTGAACATGTAATTGGGGACATCCCTCGACCCATATAAATCGGGGACATTCCTCGACCCCAAATTTTGAATTTTAAAGCTGAGGTGTGTCCCCTATCCTATTATTACACACAAAGGAGGAACATATAAAATGCGCATTAACAAACTGGCCCTGTACAATCTCCGCAACCATAAAAACAACGCTACCGAACTGGACAGGCTAAACATATTTGTCGGGCGCAATAACAGCGGTAAATCTAGCATCCTGGCTGCCATTGAGTGGGCCCTGACCGGGCGCAACCTGTGGACCGACCGGGCCGGCCGGGGGGCGGGTGATCTGATCACCTGGAAAGAGAAAAATTGCCAGGTGGGTCTGGAAATAGCGGGCCTGGGCGGTGTGGTTCGAGCCATGCCGCCCCACACCCTTACCGTAGGCAAAAGCCGAAACATCCAGGAGAGCCAGGCGGCCATCTACCATCACCTGGGGGTGGACGAGCAGATTGTTCAATTGGCGCTGAACGCCGGCTCCTTTATCAATCTGCCCCCCGCGGAACAGAAAGCATTCCTCTTTGCCCTGTGCGGTATCTCCTGCACGGCGGAGGAAATCGCCGCCGCAACCATGCAGTACCTGCACGGGGCCGGGTCTTCGGATGACCAGGCCAGGGAAGCGGCCGCCAGGGTAAAAGCCCTGTTGCCCCGGGGCTTCGGCGGGGACCCCGCCATCCTGGAGGGTATGGAGAAACGGGCGCGGGAACAGCGCCGGGAAGCCAAAAAGGACCTGGAGCGCACCCGGGCGGCGCTGGAAGAAATGGAACTGCCCAATCTACCGGAGGGCATGGAATTGGAAGATAAGGAAACCGTGGAAAGACAGCTGGCCGAGCTGGACAGGGAGAAAAATGAACTGCTTAAAGCCCACGGTGCGTGCCAAGCTGCCCAGAGGAACATCGCCCAATGCCGGGACAAAGTTAACAAGCTGGCGGCTGAGGTAGAACGCCTGAACAGTGAAAAGAACAGGCTGGAACGGGACATGCCCGACCAAGACCAGGAGGGACTAGCCGGGGAATTAAACCGGGTAAAAGCGCAGATGGAGCAGACCGCGGGCACGGCGGCTGAATTTGACCGGGAACTGGCCGCATTGCAGGCTGCGGTCCGGGCAAGGCAGGCAGTGGTCGAAAAACTCCGGGCCTTTGACGGCCGGTGCCCCCTGGCGCCGGAACTGATTGCCTGCCGTATGTCGGGGGGCGAAGTGAAGGAATTAATCAACCAACTGGAACTTGAAAACACCACCGGTACCGAAAAAATTGATAACTTCCGGGCCAGCATTCAGAAACTGCAGGAACACAAGCAGGACCTGCAGCACCGGGTAAACGCCATAGAAAAAAACCTGTCCAGACTGGACACGGCCCGGAAAGAGCTGCGTGATCTGGATTCCGACATCGTACGTACCCATAGGGAATTAGACAACGCCTGGCAGGAGGCTGTCGCCTGGGAGGAAACGCTGCAGAAGGGCGGTGCGGACCCCGAGGAAATCGACCACCTGCAGGGTCGCATCGACCAGGGGCGGGGAATTCTCCGTCAGTTGGAAGTGGCCGGGCACGGTCGCCGGCAGGCCCACCAACTGCAGCAGGACCTGAAGATACAGGAAGAGGAATTGGCCATTGCCGAGCGTATGGTCAAGGCCCTGGGCCCGGACGGCATCAGGAAAACCCTACTGGGTGATCGGATAGCCGAATTAACCAAAGAAATCAACACACTGCTGGCCTCTGCTATGGGGTCGGGTCTATTCGGTCAAGGAATGTCCCCGATTAAACGGGGTCTAGGAATGTCCCCAAATAGAGAAATAAGCAAACTAGGTGAGCTGCTGGCTGCCACCCTGGCCCAAATGGATCGGGTGGTCGACCTCTACACCCACCTTGACCATCTGGATGGCATAAAGCGGGTGGAACTGCAAAAGCTGATCAGCCTGTGTGAAAACGGCGAGGAAATTGCAGACCTAGCCCGGTGGGTCGGCTACCTGCAAAAACCCCGATCGGAGGGACGGATATATTTACAGAACAACGAGCGGTACATTATGGACACCATCGGCATCGAATTCACCTGCGGCCAACCCATCGAAGTATATATTCCCGGCGGCCCGGACGGCGGCTGGCAACTGGGTCGGGTGGAACATGCCCACCGGTACGATGGCTATTACTTTTACAACCATAGCGGGGACCACTGCCCACTGCAGGACGGGATGCTGGTGGCCGTACGAGGTTAGCCGGGCACAAGCTGAGTCGGCCCCCGCCTGCCGAAAGGCGGGGCCGACTCCTGGCAGAAATATGTTACCGTGCAGTGATTAAAAAGCGGAAAAACCGCTGCATTGTAGAGTAATTGATGAGCATGAAAGGAGAAATCCGTAATGGCAGAACACACCTACCGAATCTGCGACCGGTGCGGGGAAAAACTGCCGACCGGCTTCCGACCGCTGCACATACCCTTCGACACCTACAGAGATACAGCCAGCGGGCGTACGGAAGAAGATTACCGGGAAATCGATCAGAGCCACAGCTGCCTGCGGGCGGTGCTGCTATCCATCATCAAAGATTGGCCTTTAGAGCAAAAAGCCGAACTCTGCGAGCGAATGAGCAAAGCGGTGAAATAAAGGAGTGAGCTGCAGTGGAACAATTGACCCGCAAAGAACGCTTGGTGCTGGGACTGATCCCGGTCGGCTACAAGCAGGCCGTGCACAAACGCCGGCTGGCCGAACTGACCGATCTGAACGAACGGGAGGCCCGGGAGATAATTTACCACCTGGTGGTGGAGCACGGCCTGCCCATCGGCAGCAGCACCGAGCCCGGTGCCGGAGGTTACTTTCTAATCGAGAGCGTACAGGATATGGAAATAGCCACCCGACACTTAAAACCCAGGGCGGTAAAAATATTTAAACGAGCCCGGGCGCTGGAGAAAATAGCGCAGACAATGTTTGACCGGCAATTCAAGCTGGTGCTCGAGGAATGAAAGAAATAAAAGCACACGTTTTAAAACAAAGAGTATCTGTAAGACCAGGGCCGGCCAAACGCCTGGCCCTGGTGCTGGACAAGCTGGTTACCCGGGTCCAGGAATGGCTGGAAGCACCATATACGCGGTGGGAAGAAAATACTGCCTACGCCATACTGGTCCTAGCGGCAGGATACTTTTTGGTGCGGCTATGCGCTTTCTTGATTTAATGCTTTTGGGGGGACAAAATGGCCAACCCGCAACCCGACGAGTTCACCAGAATTTCCAACGAATTATTCGAGGCGATCATATTATCCAATTTTAAAAAACGCCAGCTGAATATTATCCTGCTGGTTATCCGTTTAAGTTACGGGTGCGGCCGCAAATATGCCGTTCTACGGCAGGCCGATTTTAAAATCATCGGCATCGACAAAAGCGACATCAAACAAGAACTTCTCCTACTGGCCCAGTCCGGCGTATTGACCATCACCGGCGAACGTATTGCCTTGAATAAAGACTACGACCGCTGGCGCATACCCCGGGCCCAGCCCGGCGGACCGGGTGAATTTAAACAAATCCTCAAACGAAACCTGGCCGAAAAAACAGTTGGTGAAACACCAACTATTCTTGTAGGACAGGTTGGTGAAACACCAACTTTTGCAAGCCAAGTTGGTAAAACACCAACTACCGAGTTGGTAAATCACCAACCCGAGAGTTGGCAAAACACCAACCCCGGGGTTGGTAATTCACCAACTTTCCAAACCCCGCAGGCCAAGGGCGGCAAGGGCTCGGATGGTGCCGAAAGAAACATTAAAGAAACATTAAAGAAAAGTAAAGAAAAACAAACCTGTGAGTATGACACCGACTTTGAAAATTTCTGGACTGTCTACCCCCGAAAAGTAGAAAAGCAGCGTGCCTATAGATGCTGGAAAATTCGCATTAGGGAAGGTCTATCAGAAGGTCTGACTACGGAAGACCTGGTTAGGGACCTGGTGGATGCAGCCAAAAACTACGCCGGCGAGTGCCAAAAGCAAGGCACCCAGCAGCGTTACATCAAACTTGCTGCCACCTTTTTGGGGTCGGACAAACCATACATGGACTGGATTAATTCAGCGCAAGACCGGCAAGAAGACCATCCGGATACTCATCAAGGCAAGAAAAAAGAATTAATCCGGTCGCTGTATATGAGCTGAAAGGAAGGAGTGATCGCATGCAGAGCAACGAGTGCATTATCAAAGTAGATATTGCCACCGGCCGGGTGCTGGATAACAATATCCAGGCCTTTTGGGACGTCCAGGCCCGGCGTAAAGATTTACCCAATCCCACATGGCACCGCAACCCGGCCATGCCTAACCTGCAGGTCAGCGAGGAGCTTCTGGCGGAGCGGGTCAAAAGATTTAACACCACCCGCCGGCGCCGCACTAAAAACGCCTGGACCGACACCGAAGTGCACCAACTGGCGGTACTTACCGGCATCCAAAAACAAAAGCCCTACCAGGCTGCGATCCGGCTGACCAGGTCCCCCCGGGCGTGCCAGCAGATGTTCAAAGTTATGCAAAAAGCGGGGGTGGTCTGATGGTAAGCTTCGCCATCCCGGGCCGGCCCGTACCCAAGCAGCGGCCCCGGGCAGGCAAAAACGGTAGACTCCATTGGGGACATACCTCCGACCCTAAAGCGATGACCCCAAAGAGGAGGTGTGTCCCCTTTCCTATAACCCCTAAGAAAAGCCGCAACTATGAAGAAACCGTAGGTTGGGCGGGCAAGCAGGTGTTTAAGAACCCCTACGATGGCCCGGTAAAGCTGCAGGTAAAAGTGTATTTGACCGCACCCGGGGGCGATCTGGACAACTATATCAAAAGCATCCAGGACGGCTTAAACGGTATCGCCTGGAGGGATGACCGGCAGGTAACCAGGCTGAAAGCGGGGTTATTCGTGCGACCCGGGGTAAAGGAACGGGCGGAAGTGATGATTCAGGAGGTATGAAATGAAACCCCTTAATGAATGCCTCTATTACCTGGTCCGTGAAATGGGTGGACTGGGTGCGCGTGCGAAAGATGTTTATTTTGATGATGCATTGGCCGGCCTTAAAGAACCCGGTCGCCCGAATTTTCGCCGGGTGGAAATGCGTGCACTGGTTTACGCGCCGCGGCGGCGGAACCGGCTTAGCGAATTGGATAAGGTGATGGGATATGAGCCAAGTAAATCAGATAGATTAGCCAAAAGGCTTGTAATGGGTTCTAATAACTAACTAAATGAGCAGGACGGGTGATTAATTGCTTACCCATTTTAGTCTGTTTACCGGCATTGGCGGTATTGACTTGGCTGCCGAAAAAGCCGGCTTTATTACCGTTGGGCAATGCGAACTGGCTGATTCTCCATACCAAATACTGCGCAAACACTGGCCAGACGTACCCAAGTGGAGGGATATACGAAATGTCACGGCAGAAAGCGTTCAAGCAGCAGGTATACAACATGTTACCCTTGTTTCCGGAGGATTTCCTTGCCAGCCTTACAGCATTGCCGGGAAACGCCGAGGCGAAAAAGATGACCGCCACCTCTGGCCACAAATGCTTAGAGTTGTTACGGAATTACGGCCCCGCTGGGTACTTGGTGAAAATGTTGCTCATTTCGTCCACATGGGGCTCGACGATGCGCTTATTGACCTGGAAGCCTGCGATTACGAAGCGTGGGCGGTTGTACTTCCGGCTTGTGCCGTCGGTGCCCCGAATAGGAGAAACCGAGTATTTATTGTGGCCCACTCCAACAAGCAGCGATGCGATACGTGCCCTGATGAAACCGGAGTGGTTGGCAAAACACCGGCGGGATGGGAAAAACGGGGACATGGGTGCTCAGGCATTTTCGAGGTCGTAGCGGACGAATTTGGACAGCTCCCGAATCCTGCTTTGAACGAGTGGATTATGGGATTCCCACAGAACTGGACCGTCTTAGAGCCCTCGGAAATGCCGTAAATCCAGAGCAAGTCTACCCAATTTTAAAATCCATTGCGGATATTGAAAACAAAGAAAAACGCGAGTGCTTACTAGCTGAATGAAAAAAATCAAAATACCTGGCTTAAAGGAAAATACTACAAGGAGTGAGAATAATGCGTAAAGCAGACTTCCAGGCTCGAATTAAAAAAATCGAAATTGCCAATAAAGTGCTGTCCGACGGTTGGGCCCAAACCATACGGGTGCAGTTGGATGACATCGAACTAACCAACGAAAACTTGCTGGAACTGCGCCAGTTCAGGCCCAACGAGCAAGTTAGCGTGGTAATCGAACCGGTACAAATGAACCTATTTGACATGCAGTCCCACCGCAGCGGCGGCGAAGGAGCAACCAAACCGTTTAAAAAGCGGGAACTGACCCTGGACGAAACGGGAGACAGTGAAGAATTTCTCTCTTTTGTAGAAGAAGAACAGACCCCGCCCAGGAAAGTGGTGCGGGAATTCAAGGTTTAAGGGGGAATGGCAGGTATGAAAATTGAACTGGAGATGGAGGAAAGACACTGCCTGATGAACGCTCTGAATGTAGCCCGGTACTTCTACGAAAAACTCAACCAAATCGACCGGGCCGCCGAAGCGCAGCAGGTACACGATTTACTTACCAGCGCCGATGAAATCCATGCCCATATATCATTTGAGGGCTGGACCCAATCATATATAGAAGAATATAAAGAACTTCTGCAAAAACGAGAAGCCAGGCTTAAAGGTGATGAAAAGGTAATTGAGTTGTACCAGTTTGCGCCCGTTGACGAAGATGACCCCAACGAAGTTAGTGCGGACCAGGAGATCAGCAGAATAGCCCGGGACTGGTCCAGAGAAACAAAACCAAAAGGCCAATAACCCATTTGAGCGTTTTTGTTTTTTAAAATAGCAATTATATTATTTTTTCTTTATAGCAAACAGTCATTACTTGCAAACCTTGTAAAAATAAGCCCTGCCGCTATTGGGCAGGGCTTGCAATGTTAATATAAGATGTAATTTTTTATTTTTTGTCTCATATAAATGATAGAGAAGAAAAACTGAACCCGCATCTTGATTATTACCATAAGTGGCGGGAATACCGACAAAATGAAAGCCATTATACAATGGTCCCCAATGTCAAGACACAATTTTTAAAATTCAAAGCGACACCATGT
>JAENYQ010000075.1 GCA_016841675.1 Desulfotomaculum sp. | reverse complement strand
GACCTGGAAGCTGGGCAGAATCCCGGCCCCTCTGGGGCCGGGTTTCTGCCCGACCCCAGAGGGGACCCCAAAGGAAATACATGCACGAGACCCCAGAGCCAGGTCAGTCTGCTGGCCGGTTTTTGGCCGGCAGTCTGACCGACCCGTCAGCAAAGGACCCCAGAGCTGGCCAGGGTGCCGGCAAAGCCGGACCGGTGAGCTACGACCCCAAAGTAACTTTGCCGACACTCTGGCCGACATGCAAGGGACCCCAGTGCCAGGGCATGCACTGTATAAAAAGGCCCCAGGCTTTGCGCAAGCAAGGCCTGGGGCTTCCCTTCTCGTAATTTGGTTCTAGGTGATTTTACTAAAAGAATCTTGCAATTAAATTAAGTATGTAAGGCAACAGCCTTTATAATATTAAACTAACCATTGCTAGTTTTTTTTAACTTTATATTAAAGCGTCCTTAACGTTTTTGAACATGGCTTTAGCACATCTGGGCTGGGCTGGGCTGGGCCTGGTGATGTATGGCATTGTGCTATCACACCTGGAAAGTATCTAATTTTATACTACTAACACTAAGCATTAGCGTAAAAAGGAGACGGCACTGTCGGATATACTCTAAAAATGTGATGGAAAACCTCTTCCGTTTTTTCGTTTACATCATCTTCACTAAAGCTCTCCAATGGCAGCCCAGTTATATCGCTGTACAAGTAATTATATATGGTAGTGCGAACCGCGTCCCGGGTGGCTTCTTTTTCCCGCCAGTGGTCAATTCTTAGTTTTTCCTCTTTAAGTGTGTTGAGCAGCTCGCCTGCTACCTGTTTAATTCGTTTGATATCCTTTGGGGTCAGGTCAGGTTTTTTCAGGAGGTCAAAAATAGCCAGGCTTTCTTCATCCAGCCCCTCCCGCATTGAGCGGTTTTCCTCTTCATCCAGGTCCTGAACAAATTTCATCAGCTCTTCAAAGGTTTTTTCTATAGTTGCGCGATCCTTCTCGCGGTTGTATTCCTCAACAATACGCTCGTAATGTTTTTGAAAATCAGTCCGCAAGGGATTTTGGGCCAGCATACGCATTAATTTCTTCTCAATAACGTCCTTCAAGTTTTGAACCGTGGTCCTCTTGGCAGGGCTGCGCTCAAATTCCTTCCGCAGTCGGTCAAAATCTATGCCGGCTATGTTATATGGCCCGTATTCTTCTTCAACGCCCCATTCAGTTTTTGTGGTTATGGCCTGATCCACCACCTGATGAAGCTGTTGAATAATGTCACTAATATCGGCCAATTCCCGGTCCTGCTGGAGACTTCTATATATGATATTAATCGCGTCATAATTTTTCCGGTAATCGTTTACGCCTTTGATGTTTAGACAGGCTTTGAATTTTTTAAATACCTCGCGGCACATAATCTCAAAGCGCTTGCGTGTTTCGTCATTTTCATTCGCCGCCTCCTTTGCCGCAAGAATAGCGGCATTGCGGTCAAAACCGATTTTTTCAATGATGTCCTCTAACGAAGCGGACCGGTCCCGGAGGAAGCTGCGTATAAATTCGATGGATTCGGCCAGGGCGGCCAGTAGTTCCTCGTCCGGTTTGGCCGGGTCGGTTTCCCCTCCGACCCCGTGGCCGGTGTCTCCCTGTCCCGCAAAGGTAGCCAGGGCTTTGCGCAGGTTTTTCAGGATGCCGCAGTAATCAACAATCATGCCGTTGTTTTTGCCTTCGTTCACCCGGTTGGCGCGGGCAATGGCCTGCATCAAAGTATGCGCTTTCAATGGCTTATCAAGGTAGAGTGTGGAGAGGCTGGGCACATCAAAACCGGTTAGCCACATGGCGCAGACGATGGCAATGCGAAAGGGGTGCTCTTCTTTCTTAAAGGCTGATTCCACATCGATCCGCGCGCCGTCCCCTGTTTCAAAACCGGTTTTGATTAGCTTGCGGTGCGGCTTAATGTCCAGGCCCCACCGTCGGAACTTATCCACCTCACCCTGCTCTTCACTGACGATTACAGCCATTTGCGTTTCTTTCATCCAGGCAAGCTGGCGCAGCCGGTAGACCTCGTCCTGCTCATCTGTTGAGTTGGGCAAATCCGCCTCTAATTCTTTAATACGGACTTTCCAGTAGATATCAATTAATTCATACATCCGCACGCAGGTGATTTTATCAATGCAAACCAGCATGGCCTTACCGGTTTCCCAAGCTGTTGAGTAGTGTTTTACAAAATCGCGCACTATCTGCTTCAGCCGCTTTTCTGCCGTGATGATATGATATTCCCGTTTAAGCTCCTTTTCCAGGCGCTGCTGGACATCGACGTCGAGTGTCTCCAGTTCTTCCAGCTTTTCTGAAATCCGCTGGTTAAGCTTCTCGGTAGCTACGCCGAGCTTTTCGCCACGGGCGTCATAATAGAGCGGCACGGTAGCCTTGTCCTCCACCGCCCGCTGGAAATCGTAGGTTGAGATGTAGCCGCCAAATACCCGGCGGGTAATTTCATCATCTTTAAATAAAGGCGTGCCGGTAAAACCAATATAGCTCGCATTGGGCAGCGCGTTGCGCATATTCAATGCCAGGCGTCCGTATTGGGTACGGTGCGCCTCGTCGCTAATGACAATTACATCATCCCTAAGCGAGTAACAATTATCCTGGCCCACATCTTTGTTAAACTTTTGGATCAGCGTGAATATGTATGTTTTATGCTCGCTGAGCAGTTCTTCCAGGTGGTCGCCACTGGATGCCCGGCAGGGGTCGCGGTCATTATCCGCCAAACCGCACCCGGCAAAAGTTTTGTAGATTTGGGTATCAAGATCCTCCCGGTCGGTGCAGATGACAAAGGTAAAATTGCCTCCCAATTTGCGGTGCATTTTGCGGGTGAAAAAAACCATCGAATAGCTTTTCCCTGAGCCCTGAGTATGCCAGAACACCCCCAGTTTACCCTGCCGCTCTTGTCGCTCCTCCACTGCCTTGATCGCCCGGTTGGCGCCTAGGTACTGGTGGTTCCTGGCCAAAATCTTTACTGCCTTACCAGGGGAATCGTCAAATACAATAAAGTTCTCGAACAAATCCATAAAATTACGTTTATCGCAGATACCTTTAAGCAGGGTCTCCATATTTACCGCTCCGACCTCATCTTCTTCGAGGCGCTTCCACTCATGGAAGTGCTCACAGCGGCTGGAAACCGAGCCGATTTTGGCGTCTACTCCGTTGGCCAGCACAGTAAAAGCATTGTGGTGGAACAAGTGCGGGACAGTGTCCTTATAGTCGGCTAAGTTTTTTTCGTACGCGGCCCGAATATCCTTGCTTACATTTTTAAGTTCCATAAACAACAGCGGGATGCCGTTCACAAACCCCACAATATCAGCCCGGCGGCGGTAAAGCTCGCCCCGCACCCACAGCTCGCGCACGCACAGGAAGTGATTTTTTACAGGTTGCTTGTAATTAAAGGCCTGCAGGCGCTCCTTTTTAAGCTCGCCCTTGGCGTTGCGGTATGTGACCTGCACGCCGTCCTTAAGCAAAGTGTATTTCTCGCGGTTAGTGGCCGGCATGGTCTGGGCAGCGCTGTATTCTACAATCTGCCGCACCGCCTCATTGTAAGCCTCAGCCGGCAAGCCGGGGTTAAATTCCTCCAGTTTTTGGCGAAGATAGCGAGTCAACACCACCTCGCGGTCCGACAACCGGCCCAGCATGCCGTCTGGGCCAAAGGTCTCCTGGTTATAAGCGTAGACGGAATCCCATTTTAGTTCGTCATGCAAATAATTAGCGGTTGTCTGTTGAACCAGGGTATCTTCGTTGAAACTACTCATACAGAAATCTCTCCATTCAACAAGCGGGGTAGCAGAAGGTTGCGGGCCCTAATTAATTTCGCTGATATTTGTTGAAGAATGTGTATTTGTATCAACGTTGGTTCTACAATATCATTAAACTGACGTATCAGGTTGCTATGGGGCAACATAATTGAAGCCTTTTCAAAATCGGATGCAGTAACTGCAGGGTATGCTGCTCCTCTAGCGTTATTAGTAAGATAGCCGACAAATCCTTCCGTAGTTAATGCTTGGTATAGATAGGAAGTTGGAACCATTTTTGGTGTTATAACTGCAAATCCTGTTGAAGCAATTAGATTATCCGCTGGGTTCCATATAATTGCGTAAGATTTTCTATTTGGTCTTACGCAAGACCAGATTATGTCCCCATGTTTTAGAACTCGGCGAGCTCGACTTGGAGCATCTTTAAAGTTATAGACATTTGTTTCATTAATTTGTCCTTGGGCTACTGAAGAAATATCAATATATTCAATTTTTCCTTCATGACTTTTGCTAAGGGATTTTCCATTAACCTTTGCTACCTCGTTGAGGCAGCACTTCGACCATCCATAAGGCACTCCATCGGTTATTTTGATATGTTCATGATCAGGGAAGTGCAGATTGACAAACCATTCTTTATAAAGCAACCGCGTTGCCTGCTCCAAGAGTGCAATCCGTCGTTTATTATTCTCAATTAAATCATCATAAGTGGATAGGATGTCAGCAATTCGTTTCTGTATTCCCAAATCAATTGTCACTAACACCTTTCTAGCATGAAGGTCATTACGATTTACCCCAGGAACTGCAGCTTTATCACTCAACATTCCACGTAAAATGTTTTTTAAAAAATATGCCACGAATCTTTGAACATTACCTTTAAAATCTTGAACGTAAAGCGCAGTATTTAATGGCCAAAAATCTTCCTCAATAAAAAAAACCTGCCCAAGAGTTCCATATCGCCCGGTTACAACACCTGGTCCATTAACTTTAGCCTCATTATGATAACCTGTTATGCCTGATGATGAGACAATTGGAACATCTCCTTTATGTCTGTGCGAGTTAGGAAGGTCATAACCCCTTTTTAGAGTTACAAAATTACCAAGTGAAATTTTATTCCAACTCATATCCCTAACTCCTTAAAGTTCATGGCAATCTTCTCTGCCAATACAACCGCCTCATCATTAAGCCTTTCCAACTCAATATGAATTTCCCGCAAGGATTCCTCAAAATCAAAGTTGTCGTCCTCCTCTTCGGGAGCAACTCCCACATATCGCCCCGGTGTAAGGCTCCAGTCATTAGCTTCAAGCTCAGTCCTATCTACCAGTTTGACCAGTCCATCAACATCTCTAAGTTTTCCATCAGGGAAACGCTCAATAAGCCAGACAGCCTGCTTATAAAAATAACGCACTAGCTTGAGTTGTTCAACAGCATCCTGGCGGGCAACATCCGCAGCTTTGCGGGCACTTGTGACCTCACGGTTCACCCAAAGGTCACTTTCTTTGGCCTGAAACTCGTTTTCACACACTTCAACCATACGCCCGGCCAGCTTGTAGAGCTGATCAGCCTGTTTTACCAAACTGCGGCTTTGCCTCGCCAGCGGATCCAGGCGTTCAGTAGCTTCATTTAAAGCAGCGGCAGTACACTCCTGCTTCTCCCACTTTGCCTTTTCCGTTTCAATTAGCTTGTGGAAAGCAGCTACATCCTGGGCAAAGGTTTTGTTTCCATCCTTCATCTGTCCAAGTATCTCTCCCTGCGCTCCGTCTTTGGCCAGAGTTTCGATAAAGGGCTGCATAGCCTTTTCTAGGTTTCCAAGCGCGGTTATATATTCGTCTAACAGGTTAATCAGCTGGCCGTCTTCATCTGCTTTGGCAAAACATAATTTTGACACAGCTAAAGATTTTTCCAAATAACTTGCAACCAGCTCGAGGTAGCGGTCATTCTGGCTGCGATAAAGCCAGACAATAGCCAACAGATTCTGCAGCTGCTCCGGGCTGAAGTCGTAAATTTTACGGGTAACCTGGCGGTAAATATTACGCGCGTCAATCATTAGCACTTTATCGCGATATGCTTCCGGCTTGGCGCGGTTCAAAAACCACAGCTCGCAGGGAACACTACGGGTATAGAAAAAATTAGAACGGATAGCAATCATAATATCTACATCGCCGGTTTCAATAAGCTTGCGCCTAACTAAAGCCTCGTCCCGACCGGCACTGGATGCCTGCGAGGACATGACAAACCCGGCGCGGCCGTTATCGTTTAAGTAACTATAGAAATAACTAATCCAGAGGTAATTCCCGTTTGATACCTTCCCCTTTTTATTAACACCGGGCAGGCCGAAGGGCAGGCGCGGGTCATTTTTTACCTTTCCGGCATCCACCTCATCCACATTGAAGGGTGGATTAGCCATGACAAAATCAGCCTTACCATTAAGTTCGTGCGGGTCTTCGTAGTAGGTAATGGCTTTTTGAATGTTACCTTCCAACCCGTGCACGGCCAGGTTCATTTTGGCCAGCCTGATTGTGGTGGGGTTTTTCTCCAGCCCGCAAAAAGTAAGGCGTTCTGTGGGGTCGGCCTGGAGGCGTTCCACAAAGAGGGCGCTCTGCACAAACATGCCGCCGGAACCGCAGGCGGGGTCAAGGACAATGCCGCGTTCCGGCTCAAGTACATTGGCAATAAGCGAAACTAATGATACCGGGGTAAAGAATTCCCCGCCGTCATGGGCTTTCAAATCTGCAAATTGAGTTAAAAAGTATTCGTAAATCCGGCCAAAGATGTCTCCAGTAACCTGTTTAAGTTCTTCCGGATTAAGTGTGCGCAAAAGCTGCCCGAGAACCTCGTTGTCTAACTCCTGGTATTCAGCTTTCGGCAGCACCCCGCGCAGCGTTTCGTAATCCTTTTCTATTGAATCCATTGCATCTATAATCGCTTTGGCCCGGTCATCGCTATCTTTCAGTGCTACCAGGTAATCAAACTGCGCCTGCTCCTGCAGGAATATTGCGCCTTTTTGTGAGAAGTCCTCTTTGGTTAATTCCTTGGTTTTGCCGCCGCGCTTCGGCAGGGTGGCGATAATTTCATCCTTAACCTTTAAAAACCTGCTGTACGCATGGCGCAGGAAAATAAGCCCCATTACGGGCATGAAATACTCATTACTGGCGTAATTGGAGTTGGACCGCAGTGTATCAGCAGCGTTCCAAAGCCTTTTCTCTATAGTTTCAATGTTTTCTAGTTGTGACATTAGAGTTCTGTCTCCTGTAAATTGTTAGTCGTTATTTTTATTTGCTTTTATGAATTTAACTGTAGATCTGCTTAATAATTCATTTTTCTCTAAAATATAGACAATTCCTTTAAAAGTGGTGGAATTTGATACCAGTAAAAATTAACCACCAGATAACGAAAACAATTAATACTTTCACACGCACACGAGATATAATTTGGGGCTAATGTTTTGTTCCACCTTAAGTAACCCTGCTAAGTTGCTAGTTTAGTTTACATTAAAATCAAAGGACATCAGTTTGTCACATGGGTAAAAAAATAACAGGCTTGGCGCCTGTTTTTTTCAATGGATGCTTAATTGGATAGTAGCATTCCTTTATACTCAACCATACCACCTGGTCGGCCCGTTTGGCCTTACGTCTACATGAATAAAAGAAGGGTAACGCCCCACGCCAGGGAAACCCATTACTTCGGCAACATCCGCCACCTCCTGCGAGGCGGCGCCCAGTACCATAATATCTGCCGCGTTTCCGTAGAGGTGCTGACTCATCCGGGCTCCGCCCACGGACCGGTTGTGTGCCGGGCAGCGGTAGCCGGATGTGATGGTTACCGGCCCGTCGCCCAGGTGCTCCCGCAGCTGCTCTAACATGTGCACCAGGCGAGTGTTCACCCGCACCATGCCGCAGCAGCGGCAGGCGAATTCGGTTTCCACAAAGTGCGGGCTCAGTCGGCGGTCGGGCTGCGGCTGGTGGGGCAGCAGCAGCTCAATGGCGTGCAGAGTAAGCGGGCCGGCGATGCCGTCCACCGCCAGGCCGCAGTACCTTTGCAACTGTTTTACGGCATTGCTGGTTAACGGGCCATAAACCCCGTCTGCAGGACCGGGGTCAAAACAGGCAGCGGCCAGCTGACGTTGTAGTTCAAGTATTTCTTTGCTTTGTTCACCTGTTACTGGCATATTCAATCACCCTCTCAGTTGGGTGCGGTTATACTTGAACCCCACACCACGGGTTGTTAGTACCATACAAGAATTGCCCACATACCCCTGCCCTTTTGCTGTGCCGTCTGTAACAACAAAAGATTGTCTTCCTTAACCAGCCTCCCGGCTGTGGGTACCATAATAGAATACTTTGTTCTTCACCGCTGCTAATGACGGACACAATAAGTCCGGCATGTGTGCGGTATCATCGCCCGCCCTCTACTATCTGGCGCATCTGTTCTACATCCACGTCCGACTGCTTGGCCACTACCAGCGTTAGCAGGTTGATGGACTTCTGGAGTTCCTTAATAAGCGGCTCCAGCCGCACCAGAAGGTAGCCAGCCACCACCATCGGAAAGCCGTAGTTTGCCGCCAGTTTCATATACTCTTCCATAGGAACCACCTTCCTTAACTCATGTTGTACCAGATGTAGGTCCGTTCAATGACCCGCGCTTCCACGTTTTGCACCAGGTCCCCGCCCGGGCTGGTGAAAATATTCTGGGTGATGATAGTGTCCATTACCGCCTCCACCTCGCCGGCGGTAATATCCGGGCGGGGGTCAATGACACTGATGGTCACCAGTTGGCCGGCCTGGTTGCGGAACAACATCTCCAAATACGAAGCCATCCAATCACCACCTTAAACTGATTCCAGCCGCAAATCGTCTTGGCGGGTAATATCCACCAGCGGGTGCAACTGCAGCCCCGCAATGGCTTCGCCCACGGTATGCACCGCTTCGTGGGTAGCTTCGGGCTTGACCCGGGTGTAGCGCCTGAGCCGGACGATCGGTTCCCCGGTGCCCGGGTCGGTGTCGGTTTGTACTTTTAATACCAGGTCGCTGTCATACTTGGTTGCGTTTATCGCCATTGCTGTTCACCTCCGTAAAAATAACAAAGGTGGGGTTTGTGCCCCCCACCCATTACCCGGGCCATTCACTAGGCCTCGTAGATGACATTGACAGTTCTGTCAGTAATCTGTGCGCTATCTTTGCTCACCAGGTCACCGCCGCTAGCGGTGAAGATGTTGGATGCGATAATCTGGTCCATTACCGTGGTTACTTCAGCTTCGGTGAGGGTATCTTTGGGGTTATCCAGCGAGATGGTTACCCGGCTGCCCGCCTGGGTAACAAAACGCATTTGCAAAGTTTGCGTAGTAGCCATAGGTTAAGCCTCCTTTCTTAATTGCTATGTTAGTTAGCTAGTGGTATTAAACTTCTTCTTCCAGCCTGGCGCTGTCAATGCGCAGCACGTTTTCCAGGATATGCTCCTGCAGTAGAACCAGGGCTTGGGCTACGTCAAAAACATCCTGGTCCAACGCGTCAGGCTTAACGTTAGACAGGCTTTTGTTGCGGATAATCGGGTCGCCATTACCATCAACGCCAGTTTGCAGCTGCAGCCGCAGCACCGATCCGACGGGTACGTTGTTAACTGCCATTATTACTCCTCCTTTCACCGAAGGTATCTTATCTCATCGGTTAAATTTGCATTTGGCGGCGGGGTGGCCGTACCACCGCCGCCAAAATACAAAAAGGCCGGATCTCCGGCCAAATTCACACTAACACAGGTGGTTACACTGATCAACTATATTTCATATTTTTGTGTATTATTAAGCAAAAGGAATTCATACATTGCGAGGGATCATCACTGGTTTATGATTTCGTAGCACTTGAGGCATTTACAAGGCAGCGTGTTTGAACTTGCAAAGACAAGAATAAGTGGGTATTGTGGAGTGTGTGGGATTAGAGAATATTGGTGCAGGATGAAACCAAAAGCTTTTTATGTTGCGTTTAAATTTATGTTTATGATGTGCGCTAAGCTAAAGTAGTAGCTCTAATTAGTTTGTATCTTATATGAGGTATCCAACCGGCGAAGGGTAAATGCTGTTGCCGCTCCATATATTATAGCGCCAATCAAATGAGAAAACTGTGTGTTCGGCCCTGTCTTATATAGATGAGGAACTTGAAATAACACCGGAATAGCATAAATTATGAAAAAAGTAATAATACCATAAAATAGGCCTTTTAATAAGTAACCTCTGGAGGTGATCTTGGGTATTAAAAATGCAAAGATTACACCCAAAAATCCAGCCCATATAACCTGCATGGTAAAAGACATGATAGTTTCATAAATATTTTGCGGTGGTTCACCATACATCATCATCGCGGCCCAGTCCAGGTAACGGAATGAGCCAAAGTTTAAGATATAATAAGAAAACAAGTCCCATGCTTCCATAGCGAATCCGCCAATTACTCCGGCTATTGCTCCTCTAAATGTTCTATCCATAAAATGTATCTAACAACATTTCCATTTAGTAGCTCTTTCAGGCCCATCAAGTTCAGCCAGGTTCATTTTCATAGCTGCCCTTGCTGTGACCAATTTGATCAAGTTGCCGCCGAGGCCGGCTATTGCACCCAGTATAAGCCTGTCCTTTATTTTTATCATCAACACACGCTCCCTATGTACTGTTAAACCTTATTTTGCATCTTCCGGCTGTTATTATGCTAGCAATATAATACCAGGAAACCTGGAGTGCCATGAGTTTTGGTTATCCTTCCAAAATGCTTTAGTATAAAAGTGAGTATAAGAGGAAAGTTAACCTAAAGTACACTGGTGAGGTGTTTATATGGTTCAACTTTCCGATTTTGTAGACCTTGTATCTGGGGGGAATGTCACCACTCAGCAAACCAAAATTTTTGCCGGCGAGGCCCACATGCTATGGGAACATTTGCAGCAGCGCCACGACTACCTTGAACTGACCCTGGTCGCCATAAACAATATCTCTGATACTGAATTTAAGATGATGGTTGAAAAAGGGCTTAAGGACACCATGAAAACTCAGATTCAGAAGGTAGAAGACCTGCTTACTAATTACGGGATCCCCTTTCCCGAAGGGGCGCCCCAGAGTATTAAAACCAAGGGCGACCCGGAAATCTGGCGGGATGAGATGGTCTTTAACCTGCTGTTGGTGGGACTTCGGAATTTTATGAATGTCCACCTGCGGGGGATCAAAATGTTCCTAAATGATGGTTTGCGCAATCTCTTTATGGAGTTCATCATTGAAGAGATGAAAGTTCATGATAATATGATGAAATACGGCAAGCTAAAGGGCTGGGTCCTGTCTCCTCCCGTATATGGGCAACAGAACTAGGGGCTAAGGATGCCATTCTGAACGAAGTGAAGAATCTTAAAAGATAAGATCCTTCGCTGCGCTCAGGATGACAAACGTTAAGTGCCCGATGTTATAAATCGTTCCAATAAAAGTAAATGTACTTCGGAGGGTTGCTAGATGCGGTTAACCGATGTTATAACGGCGTTCGGTGGCCAGGCCGGCCCGAAATCAATCCTGGCCGGGGAGGTTCATGCCATCTGGAACTTCCTTACCCTGCGTTACCTCTACCGGGAACTGACTGAAATCTTTAAAAACTATATTGAAGATACCGAGTTCGGTACGCTGGTACAAGGCTCAATACACATGACCTTGGACAAACAGATTAAAAAGACCGAGGAAATACTCAAATTCTACGAAATTATCCTCCCACCCTCACCACCCAAGGGTATCAATTCGGCGGTTAACTCCGAGGCCTTGCGGGATGAAATGATGTTCCGTCTGCTGCTTGTTGGGATTCAATACTTTCTCGAAACTCATGCCGAAACCTTGCGGATGATGAGCAATGACAGTTTTCGCAACCTGTTTATGGGCTGGATGAACGATGAAATGAAAATCTTTGATGACCTTGTCAAATACGGTAAGGTAAAGGGTTGGTACTGGGGTGCGCCCACCTACCAGCATTAAAGCTATACTTACTTTTCATCTATGTCAGATTGCCTCCATTAATGAGTAAAATAACTGGACCCGGCCTTCTCGAATGCACATCTCTAGTAATAAAAGAAATTAACCCCGGCTTTTGCCGGGGTTAATTGTTACTTTCGTTGTTTTGGGCACCATTGCCACCATTAGCCTGTTTAGTATGATGTACTTCTGAGCAAAATTAATTAAGTCCACTCTAAATGTATACACTATCTAATAGTAGTAAGTTTTGGTTTAGCCTGGGTTATTGGAATAGATATTAGTATCAGAGGAACATTAAACTCTATATAAAGCACATTTGGTGAGGTGTTATGATGGTCCAGCTTTCCGATTTTGTAGACCTTATATCTGGGGGAAATGTCGCCAAGCGGCAAACCAAAATTTATTCCGGCGAGGCCCACATGCTATGGGAGCATTTGCAGCAGCGCCACGACTACCTTGAACTAACCCTGGTCTGCTTAAACAATATCACTGATACTGAATTTAAGATGATGGTTGAAAAAGGGCTTCGGGACACCATGAAAACTCAGATTCAGAAGGTAGAAGACCTGCTTACTATTTTCGGGATCCCCTTTCCCGAAGGAGCGCCCCAGAGTGTTAAAACCAAGGGCGACCCGGAAATCTGGCGGGATGAGATGGTCTTTAACCTGTTGTTGGTGGGACTTCGGAATTTTATGAATGTCCATTTGCGGGGTATCAAGATGTTCCTAAATGATGGCCTGCGCAATCTCTTTATGGAGTTCATCATTGAAGAGTTGAAAGTTCATGATAATATGATGAAATACGGCAAGCTAAAGGGCTGGGTCCTGTCTCCCCCGGCATATGGGCATCAAAACTAGGGGCTAAGGAGCCCCGGATGTTATAAATATCAATCCCTAGACGGGGGTTACTTATTATCTTTCTTAAACTATGGATTCTGCGTTCAGGTAAATTGTTGCTCTTAATAGGCAATAAGCATTGACTGAATCTGGTTGACCAGTCGGTCATAGTCCAAGGGGCTGGGTATGTATTGCACGCCTGCAGTGTCCTCATAGCTGGCGGGCTCACCCACTGCCAGAATCTTTACGCCGGGCCAAACCCTCCCGATGTTCTCTACGTCCTGCCTGTTAAGGGCGGGTTGCTCTAGCATAAGCAGTGCCGGTTTATAACGCCCCGCCAAAGAAAGAGCGCCGCCCGGTCCCCCGGCAGAGGCCACCTTGAGGCCGGCCGCCCGCAGCGCTTGCTCGGCTGGGTAGCGCAATATTTGATCATCCACGGCAATCAGCACATCTATCTTACCGGCACCGCTGGTGGTCGCACTGGCTGGCAGCAGCACCGTGAATACCGCCCCACCTTCAGGGTGGTTGGCGGCGGTGATCTGCCCGCCGTGGTTGTAGACAATGGCCTGGCAAACTGCCAACCCTAGGCCGGTGCCGCTGCGCTTGGTGGTAAAAAAGGGTCGGAATAGTTTATCCATTACCTCCGGGGGTAGGCCCCGGCCACTGTCCCGAACCGTGAGGGCAACGCTGTCCCCGGAACTGCTTAAGCCTATCGCTACCCAGCCCTCCTGCTCAACCGCTTGTATGGCATTCCGGACCAGATTGAGCAAAACTTGGGTCAGCTGGCCCTGGTCGGCTGAAACTTGAGGCACCGGCTCAAGGGAGGTCACAATCTCCAACCCAAGTCCTGATGCCTCCCCCTCCAGCAGTGGCAATAACTCTTGTAAAAAAGCCGTAACGTCAATTGCCTCGGGCTCCATTTCGGCCGCCCTGCCCAGGAGCAAAAACTCGTTCAACAGGCTGGTTACCCGATCCAGCTCCCGCAAAATTAAGTTGGCGTAACCCCTATTTTTTTCCGGGTCATGCCTACGGCCCATCAGCTGTAGCAGACCCTTGGCTGCGGTCAGAGGGTTCCTTAGCTCATGGGCCAGGGTACCCACCATAGTGGCGGTAGTGGCTAAAAGCTCGGCCTTGCGGGCGGCCTCCTGCCAGCGGTAGTAATCGGTCCGGTCGTCGATAATTAACACCCAACCCGCCAGGTCGTTACCTTCCCGCAAGGGGTTGGCCTGCCAGTCAATCCTTTTTTCGTGCCTTACGGCTACCCCAATCAAATCCGCCCGGCCGCTGGCCCGGCGTCCCACTCCGTCCTGGATAAATGGCGTCCAGGGCGCCTCAAAGTCGGCGGCCGGGCGCCCAATTAAGGTAATTGCTTTGGCACCCAGTAACTGGCCGGCGGCGCAGTTGGCGTAACTTATAATTCCCGTGCCGGTCCACCAGCAGTACAGCACTGCCGATGGCGCCCAGCACCTGAGTCATTTGAGCCTGGACAAGTTTATACAAATGGTCTATCTCAAAGACAATGGTGCATTCCTGGGCTAAATAGGAAAGTAGAGCCGTGGCTTGCTCCCGGTTATCCGGGTCCAGTACACCCATCCGGCCGCGGCCGTTGATAAGCTCCACCTCTAAGGCTGGGGCTTGAGCACTGTTAAGATATGCTTTTACCGCCTCAATATCTCCCTTTAGCAGCAGCACTGACTGGCTCCCCTTTTGGTACACCAGCCAGCTGCCCCGGGCGTCCAGTAAAATTACCAAGGCGCTCAGGACGAGATCTAAGGCATGCTTGACGACAGTATCACCATCCCCCCTGAAAAGGGAAAGAATAATATGATTCATCTGCCGCAGCGCCGTTAGCTCAATGGCCCGCCGGCCACCGCTATAGCCCTCCGCCAGTGCGGTTTGGAAACTACTCAACAATTTTTGGGCAATGCCGGCTACGTCAGGCAGCTGCTGCACATCTTCCTCCATACTACAGTTGCAGACTCGGGCAACCACACAAAGACCGTCCCGTAGCGGCAGGGCCACAGCCGGGTTTTCGTTTAAAGCAATTTTCCCGGGCGGACTGCTGCCGGAGGCAACTAGGGCAGCGGTCATTTGCTGTGGGGTAAGGGGGGCAAAGCTCTTTTTGCAGACCGGGCATACTGCCTGGGCGTTAACGCTGCTATATAAATCCGGGAAAATAATCACCAAGTTTAGCTTAAGGCCCACCGCAGTGCTTTCCAAAAAGTCATTCCAGCGCTCAGAATCCAGCAGGTGCTGAACATTGGCGGCACTATCCATCCTAATAACCTCTCTTTTTATAAGCTAACCCTGCAGGTTCGGGCTTTCACCCAAGGACAAACCGCCGGGGCCGATCAACAGCTCCCTTAACATGGTAGCGTGGCTGCTGGCCCGCATTTTTACCACCCTCAGGTAGCGCTTTAAATCCAGCCCCTCCTCCAGGTAGCGCAATAAGATCAGGTTGTCCGCCACATAGCTGATGCCGTGTTTGGTCAGCTCAAAAACCTTTTCCACGTTGTGCATTTCGTGGGTCAGCAGCACACTCACCCCCCGGGCTTTAAAATAGTCGGTCAAGGCCCAGATGTAATCGGTGTATTTAACTTTGTCACTCATACCGATTTCAAAGGCAGAGATGGAGTCAATCACCAGACGGGTAGCCTTATGCTCATGCACCAATTGCTGAATTTGATATACGTTTATGTCCACATCCAGTTCCATAGGGGAAACGTACAGCATCTGCAGCCGCCCCACCTTCAAGTGTCGTTCAAGGTCCAGCCCCAGACACCGGGCGCCGGCTAAGATCTGCCGGGGATTTTCCTCAAAGGTGACATACACTGCGCTCTCCCCGGATTCCAGGCCGGCCAAGGCAAAATGGAGGGCTAACAGCGTCTTGCCTGTACCTGAAGAGCCGCTAATTAGTGTCGTGGTGCCCCGAGGAATGCCGCCGCCCATCATTTCATCCAGCCCTGGCAAGCCGGTGGCCAGGCGCTCGGGCAAGGCATCCAGGCTCTGGTCAAACAACTTTTGCGCCGACAGAGAATTAATCCTTGGGAAAACCCGAACTCCGCTGGCTGTGATTTGAAAAAAGTTTTCACCGCCGACAAAATCGGTGCCCCGCATCTTTAAAATACGCAGATATCGCTTTTGTAAACTTCTCTCTTCGGTGCCGGACAAATACAGAATCCCGTCGGCAATGGCACTTTCAGAACGCAGCTCAACCTCTTCCTCGCAGTATTCACCCAGCAACAGGGCAGTACAGCCCCAAGTGGCCAGGCGCAAGGACAGGTCCAAAAGGAATTCCCTAAATTCCGTCAGGGAGGGGATCATCTCAGCAATGGTTTTTAAGGTGTCAATTATAATCAGCCGGGGCTGGTGTTCTCTCAGCAGTTTGTCTATTAAAACCAAGGCCTGGGCGGGTCCTTGCTTGCGCAGTACGCTGCCCAGATCCCGGTAGAAGACCGAGCGCTCAAATTTAGTCCGGTCAAAGAAGCTAAACCCCTGCTGGAACCTCATCACCTTCACCTGGGGCTCGGACAGGGTGGTAAGGTAGATGGCTTTATGCTCGGGCGAGGCGTTATTAAACATAATTTGATGGGCCAAAATAGTTTTGCCGGAACCCGGGCGACCGACAATCAGGATGGTTGTCCCATCGGGAAAGCCTCCCTGCAGAACTCCATCCAGCCCTACAATACCTGTGGAAATTCTGTCCATAGACTACTCCTCCTTGACGTCCGCTTGTAATTGTTCAGTTAATTGCCGGGCCAGCTGAGTGCCAACCAGGCGGCCCAGGGTGGCAATCATGGACATCATAAAGGAATGGGCGATCAGCCCGGCCTTTTTTGGTTCCAGATTGTCCAACCCGTCCATTGCCACACCTGCCTCGGAGAAACTTATTAATTCTGCCTCCTCATACTTTAGCTTGGTACTCCAGAGGGCATGCTCAATGACCAGCAGCATAACGTGAATGCCAATGGCATGCCCCACTGATTCAATCATCTCGCTTACCATATTTTTGTAGTTGCTTAAATTTCCCTGTCCCATAGCTACACTCCCTTGTTACCTTTTGAGACATTTTTCTCTAACAAAAGTTAACCTTCGACCAATTACACGTTTTTTCCTGCAAGCAGATATTCATAGAAAACAGCTCTTATTGTCACAATATGTAGTATTCTTTTTCACAAAATGACATTATTCTCCCTATGTGATCATGTATACTAGTAAAAGGTTCTAAATTGCTTAACAGTTATTAAATGGAGGCACTTGTAAATGGCACGCGTTCTTGTGATTGAGGATGAGCCCACCATTGCTATGGTTCTGGAGCTAGCCTTGAGCGAAGAGGGACATGAGGTTGCCACAGCCCCGGACGGTGTTTCCGGGCTAAAGCAGATGAAGCAATCACCTGCGCCGGATATTGTGCTCTTGGACCTTTACATGCCGGGCCTCAGCGGACAGGCCGTGGCAAATGCCATGCACTCAAACCCTGTGCTGCGGGATATTCCAGTGGTCATTATTTCAGGTTCCATCCCCAACCCGGATAGCTTCCCTACTAAAGATAGTTACCAGGCCTTAATCACCAAACCCTTTGATTTAGATGATGTGACATCAATTGTAGCAACCTTGACCGAAAAGGGAAGGGTGGCGTAACGCTTTCATTCCATCGGCAAGGATTATTCAATGGATTATGTCGCCTAATAAGCAAACTGCTCACCAAGTTGAAAAGCCCGCCTCTCATGCGGGCTTTTTATTCACTCATACCTATGTTTTAATTCAAGTCCTATGTATTCTAAGTCTACAGAGCATTTGTATAATCTATGGGAACCGGACGGTGGCGGGTATTACTAGGGGCGGCGGGGTGTTTGAACTGGCCAAGGACGGGGATAGGTGGGTACTGTGGCGGATGTGGGATTAGAGAATAAAGGAAGCCACAGGCCTTGCTTTCGCAACGCCTGTGGCCTTATTATATCATGCATGTCCGTGCACCCGGGTCCTTTGCATGTCGGCCAGAGTGCCGTTAAAAGCCGCTTTGGTGTCATGCTTACCTGTCCAGTTTTGGCCGGCACACTGGCCTGCTTTGGGGTCTTTGCTCACGGGTCGGTCAGACTGCCGGCCAAAACCAGGCCGTCAGACTGACTATGCTTTGGGGTCATCCTGCATGTTCCGGCTTCGTGGGTCTGCTCACGGGTCGGGCGCAAACCCGGCCACAAACCGGCCGGGATTCCGCCCAGCTT
>JAENYQ010000074.1 GCA_016841675.1 Desulfotomaculum sp. | reverse complement strand
CCATACAGTGGTTGGATTCATAGCAATGACACGACGCTGTACCACTTACTGAGTTTAACGGTATAACCATGTTATGTTATTCTTTTTGCTCACGGAAGACAGTTAGTCATTAATTATTATATAATAAATTTTGTTAGCGAATCCAAAAATCAATGTTCCGGTTGCATTAAATTTATCCGGCACACCGCCACGCCCTGGATTCCAGGCCCGGCATGGGTACCTACCACAGAACCCAGCTGGGACTCGATAACCTCAGCACAGTTTAAATGGTCACGCACCAGTTCCCTAGTATATGCCAAGCCTTCGGGGTCGTTTCCGTGGGTCATAAAGCAGAAAACATTTTCGTCGTTGAATCCCTCGGACAATAGTTGAACCATCCGGCCAAGAGCCTTTTTACGGCCCCGCACCTTTTCTTGCGGATAAATGAGACCTTCCTTAATTGTACAGATGGGTTTTACGTTCAGTACTGTGCCGAGAAAGGCCTGTGCCTTACCAATTCGACCACCACGCTGCAGATATTCAAGAGTGTCAACCATGAAATATATTTTATGATCGGCCATAATACTGTGTACCAAGTCCACTACCTCGGCCCTTGAATAACCGGCTTGGGCGGCCCTGGCCGCACTCAGCACAACCATGCCCAGAACAACACTAACCGCCCGGGAATCAATGATTTCCACACCCTCGTAATTTAGCATGGTTTTGGCTAACTGGGCCGACTGCACAGTCCCGCTCAGGAGAGCCGATATGTGGATGGAAACTGTTTCCGCACCTTCTTCCATCATCGGACGGTACACTGCGGCAAATTCCGTCGGCGTAGGCTGTGAGGTGGTAGGCAGTTCCCTGCTGGAAGCCATGCGCTGGAAAAACTCTTCTTTGGTCAGGTCAATCCCGTCCTGAAAACAAACCGAACCAAAGAACACTTTCAGGGGCACCACAGTTATGCCGTACTTGTCCACCAGTTCCTGTGGCAAATCTGCCGTGCTGTCAGTGACAATGCGCACCTTTGCCATGTGGGATTCACCTTCCTCATTCAACCGAGATTATAAAATGATATAACGGCTGTCCGCCGTAATGCATCTCAACGTCCAGGTCAGCAAACTGTTCCTGTACCAATGCGGTTATTTCACGCGCCTCTGCTCCAGTCAACCCGGCCCCATAATAAAAGGTGACCAGACTGGAATCTTGATCAATCATTTTGGTTAATAATTCCTGAACCAGTTCATCCAACCGGCCTGATACTGCTACCAGCCGGTCATCTGCAAGCCCGATAAAGTTACCTTTATCTACCGCCAGGCTATCGATCACCGTATCCCTTACCGCCCGGGTAACCTCCCCTGTTTTAATGCCCACCATAGCGGCTTCCATACGAGCGGCATTTTCCTCGGGCAAATCGTAAGGGTTAAATAACAGCATAGCGGCAAACCCCTGGGGAATACTGACCGAAGGTACCACCAAAATTTCCCTGTCGGTCAAAGAAACTGCCTGACGGGCCGCTAGTAATATATTACTATTGTTGGGTAGAATAATCACTGCTTCAGCGTTGATCTCGTTAACCGCCCGAACCAGCTCCTCCGCCGAGGGGTTCATAGTCTGGCCGCCTTCCACCACCGCGTGCACACCCAGACTTTCCAGGATTGTGACGATGCCCTCGCCAATGCCCACGGCCACAACGCCCAGAGGCTTTGTTTCGTCAGCCTGGCTGCGACTGAATTCACGGTGCTGTTCCTCCATGTTGTTTACCTGGACTCGTTGCAGTGCACCGTACTTGAGCCCGCACTCCAGCACCAGTCCGGGGTGATTGGAGTGAATATGCACCTTGGCTGTCCGATCGTCTCCTACCACCAGCAGACAGTCGCCATAAGGTTCTAATTCTTCCCGCAAGGTACCCAGGGGGACATGATTACCCGTTAGGATAAATTCTGTACAGTAGGTAAATTCGATGTCCGCGGTAAATTCCCTGGCCCAGCTAGTGACAAACTCCTTTTGCTGGCTGGCCGCCAGGTCGAACAGTTCCACATTGCGCTGGGCTGCGGCATCCCGTAAAGCCCTAATAATCCCTGCCAGCAGCACCACCAGTCCCTTACCCCCGGCATCTACCACCCCGGCCTCACGCAGCACCGGCAGTTGAGCAGGTGTCTCAGCCAACGCTTTAGATGCAGCCCTACAGGCCAGTAGAATCAAGCGAACCGGGTCGCTGCTGCGGGTCACTGCCTTGGAGCAGGCTTCGGCTGTTTTGCGGCACACCGTTAAAATGGTGCCTTCCACCGGGTTGCTTACCGCCCGGTATGCAGCCTCCGAGCCACTGGCCAGGGCCCGGGCAATATCAGCTGCGCCCGCTCTTTCCAAACCTTGCAGCGCCCCGGCAAACCCACTGAATATCTGGGACAGTATGACACCGGAATTCCCCCTGGCACCCAGCAGGCAACCCCGGGACATAGCTGCGGCCACGTCGTCTATTCTGCCATTTTCCACCTGGCGAGCTTCCTTAACTCCAGACAATACCGTGAGGTACATGTTCGTGCCTGTATCTCCGTCAGGAACCGGAAATACGTTTAAAGCATCCACTTCGGCCTTATGTTCGGCCAGTTGGTTGGCACCGCCCACCAGCATGAATTTGAACTGTTCCCCGTCGAAGGAAAATATATGCAAGCTCAAATTCCCCCTTGTTAAATCACATGCAAAAAGTTAAAATATCTGAAATATTTATTCGCCGCGACAACCGCTAAACCTTTAACAAACGGCAATCTTTTCCGGATAAATAAACAATTGACCGGTTTAAGGGCATTAAACTAGATGACAGCATCTTCTGCCTATAAACCTTTTACCAGCAAATAACTAGTTAATTCCCCCTGAAAAAGGTTTGATAGGGGTTTGATGTTATCAACCGAACCCCCTATCAAATAGCCACGATTGTCATTTTCAAGCACAACGAAAAATCTAAGTATTTAAGCGGCTTTAAAAAATGTCCATTTCTTTCATGCTGAAAGACACTAACCTAGACTTTTTCAGTGGTTTCGCCTGCTGTCCCTAATTAACCTATTTTCTTTAGTAAGGCATTTGCTGCTGCATCCCCGCAGTTCCGACCGCGGTCCCGGTCCCCATGGTTCCTACGGCGGCAGTCGTGCCGGTCTGCCAGGTGGCACTGGTGCCGGCGGGCCGGACCTGGTACCAGTTACGGTCATGCATCAAATTAAACATCTGCTTCTGCAGGTTTATTTCATCATTATTGAGCTGAATCAAAGTGTTGCGCACCCGGTCATTGGCTGATTCCAATACAGCCATGTGGTACTGGGTGGAAATGAACTTGGTACCCAAAAGCAGATCGGTCATGATATCCTTGTCACTAAACTGCAATAATTACACCTCCTTTGAATAATATTGCTGCTGTACGTTCCGAGTTGGAGTTGGATGGTTGTAAATTTACCTTAATGCTGCTGAGTCATACTAAGCGGCATACCAGCATCCTGCATCAGACTGTTGAGAGTGCTTATGTGTCGCTGGCCTTTATCGGCCATCTGCTGCAGGATGGCCTGTACGGAAGGATCGCGGCTCATACTGGTATACAGTTGAATCTTTTTGGCACAAATATCTTCGGCCCGTAATTGTTCCTCAACAACAAGCCTTTCCATTTCCGTTAGTCTCCCCATATGCATAAAATTATCACCTCCCCCGGAATCTGAATTCATAGCTATTTTCTTGCCTGGCCGGAAAATTTATGTATTATAAATAGTGGTAAAATAAGACAAGGCCCGGGCATTCCCGGACCAAATAATAACCTCACCTACCAAATTGATTAAATTAACCTTTTAATCCATGGTTAACACATCAGAAGGTTCATCTTCTCCCGCATCATCGGTTTCCTGGGATAAAGTTCTCAGAAACTCAAGGACATGCTGTAGGTTCTCGGGGGGCAACTTTTTTACGGTTTCTATAATCTCGTGCATAATTACCTGGTTAGCCATAGCATCACGCCCTACCTGTAAATAATTTATCACATGTATTGTGCCGAAAAATAGTTGATTATAACCAGCCAACATTTTCATTGAGGATGCTACTCGCTGGCTACTGCTTTAGTTTAACCCGCACTCGGCTGGCCCAGACCATGCCCAGTTCGGCAGTAATCAGTACCCCCTCCGGACCGTGTTCTTCCTCCAGTACCCGCCCGTTTTCATGTATCAGCGGCAGCGCACCGCTTTTGTGGTAGGGCACGAAAAAAGTCTCTGTCACCCGACCAGCGGCCAACATTACGGAAAGCTTACGCAACATCTCATCCAGACCGTTACCGCAAAGCGCGGAAACAGCTGCTCCCTCGGGGAGGCCGGACGACTGCAGCCAGGCGCTTGTTCCGTCTAACCTGTCGACCTTATTGTAAACGGTAAGGCGCGGTTTACCCTCGACCTGCAGCGAGGTCAGCACTTTTTCCACTGCGCTCATCTGGGCCTCCATCCGGGGATGCGAGGTGTCCACCACGTGGATGATGATGTCGGCCTCCACCACTTCTTCCAGGGTCGCCCTGAAAGCGGCCACCAAGTGATGGGGCAGGTTTTGGATAAAACCAACGGTGTCGATTAGCAGGACTGCGTCACCAGTAGGCAGGGTAACCCGCCTGGTGGTTGGGTCAAGGGTGGCAAACAGCTTATCCTCGACCAGTACATCAGCCCCGGTGAGGGCGTTTAACAGCGTCGACTTACCGGCGTTGGTATAGCCAACCAGGGTCGCCAGCGGCAGAGGCACTGTTTGCCGGCCCCGGCGCAGAAGAGCCCGGTGCCGGCGCACCTCTTCTATTTCACTTTTCAAATCAGTAATCCGCTTTCTAATCCTGCGGCGGTCCACCTCCAGCTTGGTCTCACCGGGCCCGCGTGTGCCGATGCCGCCGCCCAAGCGTGACAACTGGGTGCCCAGTCCGGTAAGGCGGGGCAGCATGTACTGCAATTGAGCCAATTCCACTTGCATTTTACCTTCACTGGTGTGGGCACGACGGGCAAAAATGTCAAGAATTAGCTGGGTTCGGTCTACCACCGGCAGATCCATGTTTTTTTCCAGGTTGCGCCGCTGGGCAGGCTGTAGTTCCCGGTCCACTATTAACAGGTCGACTTCCAACTGCTTGGCCCGTTCGGCCAGTTCTTCCACCTTGCCCTTCCCGAAATAAGTGGCGAAATCCGGGCGCTGCCTGCGCTGTACATCGCTGTCCACCACTTCGGCGCCGGCTGTTTCGGCCAGCCCGGCTAATTCGATTAACGACTCCTCAACATCTTCACTTGCCATGCCTGGCAGTTCCAGGGCTGCAAGCATGACACGCTCCTTTTTTTCACCTTTTACTTCGTGCAAATTGCTTCCTCCAAATAATTCTATTGTTAAACTTGTAAATTACCCATGTCCACCGGGTCATCAAACCGCAGCTACCCCCGTAATATAAATAAGAATATTTTTCGGGAGGCACGCCTGTGGGCAAAAGCGTTATTATACTTATATTAACCTGGTTTCTGTTTTTTTGTCAGGCTGATTTAGCATTAGCCGGTCCGCAAATTATTATCAACAAGGCAACCAACCAGCTACACTATGTACAAAACGGCGACATCGTCAGGACCTTTCCGGTGGCTACCGGGCAACACCCTTCCTATACGCCTGAAGGTAATTTTTCCGTAGTGGTAAAACTGGTTAACCCTTATTATTCCAAGCTGGGAATACCCGGTGGAAGCCCTAGAAACCCCCTGGGGGTCCGCTGGCTGGGCCTCAGCATTGGAGGTGGCGGAGTTTACGGTGTTCATGGTACCAATAATCCGTCTTCCATTGGAACTTACGCCTCGGCGGGATGCATCCGGATGCACAATCATGACGTTATCTGGCTGTACGCACATACACCTACGGGTACACCGGTGCAAATAATAACCGCGGGGGCGGCAGCAAAGCCCGTTCCCGAACCAGAACCCGAACCGATAACCATTGTGTATGGGGAGCACCGGGCAGCAATTAATAACCCGGTAAATAACGGGGATGGGCACCCGTTGCTGCCGTTGCGCAGTGTGTTTGAGCTGCTGGGGTACAGTGTAACGTGGGACGCCGAAACATCCAGGGTATACCTACGCAGGGGTAATGAAATTATTACGGTCGATTATCTCACCCATCAGGTCACCACTGGCTCAACGGTGGTCGAAGGGCTGGAAATAAAGATAGTTGGCAGCACTGCCTACGGGCCAATTTCCCTATGGGAAAAAAATTTAACCAGTACAGACGTCCTTTGGGATCAGGAAACACGCACGTTAACGTTTACCAGATCAAGCGAGGTCAGGCTATTAACTTATTAACTTAAGTTAATAGCCTGACCCCTTCTTCCTGGCTAAACATTAAAACGGATATTCATGATATCCCCGTCTTTAACAATATAATCTTTACCTTCCAGCCGGGCCTGTCCTTTTTCCTTGACCTTGTTCATATTGCCCGCTTCCACCAGGTCATTGTAAGCGGTTACCTCGGCCCGAATGAAGCCGCGCTCCAGGTCGGAGTGAATTTTGCCGGCAGCGCTCCGGGCGTCCAGCGCAGTCGGAATGGTCCAGGCGCGCACTTCGTCTTCACCTACGGTGAAAAATGAAATTAAACCCAGCGTTTCGTAAGCCGCCCGGGCCAGCCTATCAATTCCGGATTCAGCCAGGTCCAGGTCTTCCATGAACACCTGTCTGTCCTCATCGGGCAGGCGGCTGATTTCCATTTCAATCTGGCCGCTTATTTCCAGCAATATAATTCCCTTGGTTAAGGCAAATTCCCGCACCTGGTCCCGCCCGGGATAATCACCGGCTCTGAGCTGGTCCTCATCTATGTTGACCACCAGAATAACGGGTTTGTCGGTAAGAAAACTGTAATTAACCAGCAGCGCCCGCTCGCCGTCCGTCAGGTCCGCCTTGTGGACACTAATTTCGTTTTCCAGGGCTTCCAGGCACTTACGCAGCACAGCTATTTCGTCAGCCTGCTCCTTTTTAATCTTTTTACCTTCCTCAATCCGCTTAATCCTTTTCTCTACCAGGTCCATATCCGACAGCAACAGTTCCAGGTTCACGGTTTCCAAATCCCGCATCGGGTCTACACCACCGTCTACATGGGGCACGTCGGGGTCCTTGAACGCCCGTACCACGTGTACTAACAGGTCGGCATTACGAATGCCATCCAGAAAACGGTTGCCCACACCTTTGCCCTGACTAGCTCCGCGCACTAGACCGGGCACATCGCTAAACTGAATTTGGGCGTAGATAGTTTTCTTGGGTTTATATAAGCCTGAGAGATAATCAATCCTCGCATCGGGAACCTGGGCCATAGCCATATTAATTTCGGTTTTACCTGTCAAAAAATTGGACGTTTCCTGCTCGGAACCCGTCACCAGGTTAAAAAAAGTGGTCTTCCCTACCATGGGCAAACCAACTATTCCGCTCGTCAGCAATTTACAATAACCTCCATATTTAGCATCACTAAGAATATTTATACACCGCAGCTTTAATGCCGTCAAGGTCTATACACATAGGTATTAATAATTACGTTCCGGCTTTTTTCCACACCAATTCATATAAATCGGTACGCCTTTGGGGCAACAAGGGCAGTCTGCCTTTCACTTCGTCAATCCTGTCCGGATCAATGGTGGCCATAATTATTTCCTCATCCGTACCCGCCCTTTGGACAACTTCACCCCAGGGGTCAACAATCATTGAGTGGCCATAGGCCACGTACTTGTCGTTTTCATCCCGGGCCGGAGAGGCCGCCGCCACGTAAAACTGATTGTCCACCGCCCGGGCCCGCATGGTCAATTCCCAATGCGCCGGACCAGTCACCATGTTAAAAGCCCCTGGAGCCACCATTACCTGGACCCCGGTCAGGGCCAGCAGGCGGGCTAGTTCAGGGAACCGCACATCAAAACAGATAGATACGCCCAGTTTGGCAAAACCGGCATCAACAACAGTATACTCGGCACCCGGGGCAAGGGTGCTGGACTCTTTGATACTCAAGCCGGGCAGGTCCACATCAAATAAATGCATTTTTCGGTGCCGCCCCAGCAGGTTGCCTTCCGGTCCGAAAATAAAGGATGTGTTATAAACAAACGCTCCCTCTCGCTCCGGTATAGAGCCACCCACCAGTATGATACCCGTCTCATTGGCCACCCGGGCCAACATGCGCACCGTTTCACCATCCGGGTAGGACTCGGCGTAAGAGGGGAAAAGGACAGTCTGGTAGGGGCTGTTAAACATCTCCGGCAACGTAACAACCCGGGCGCCCATAGCCGCTGCTGCCCGGACCATCTTTTCCGCACGGGCAATATTATCTGCCTTGTCCTCCGATACCTTTAACTGGCAGACAGCCAGGTTGTACTTCATGCTCACCAGCTCATCCCCACTCTCACTAAATAATAGCAATTTATAATAATTATTATAACAAAAAGGCGCATCATGTTCTTAACCTGATGCGCGCCTTACATTACTTTACTATCTATATTCTTTAATTAAACTTGGCCAGGTATATACATGCAGTATATTCAAAACCCCGCCGGCATAGGGGTCGCAGGAATTTACACCTGCATAACTTCTTTAATTTCGGGAATCGCTTGCTTGAGTGTCCGCTCAATGCCCTGTTTAAGGGTGTAAGTGGACATCGGGCAACTACCACAGGCTCCGGTCAGCTTTACTTTAACTACACCATCAGGTGTTACATCCACTAACTCAACGTCACCGCCGTCACGCTGCAAAGCGGGACGCACTTTATCCAAAGCAGTTTGTACCTTTTCGCGCACAGTATCTGACCTCCCTTCTTATCTTATTATATACAGCAACGCACCGACTCTATGTAGCCGGGTAAAAATGGTTCTACCTATTTTAACCGCAATTTACCAGCGAAGCAAGGGCAAACCCCGGATCATTCCGGGGTTTTTAAACATATTTTTAGCAACTGGCAAGCACCAGCAAACAAGTTTCATAATGCTTAACCTTCATGCCGCTGAGGGGTACCATTATTTATCAAATGGCTGTTGCCCAAAATAGTTATTGTGGGCGGGCATCAAAGGTCAATTCCACCTTGCTCATCATTATGCTTGTATTTACTAAAGCCAATTCCGTCTGCAGGCCGGTAATTTGTTCCCGCACTTTGGCCAGTTCTTGATCCACTGCTTTATCGGTTTGGCTTTGCAGTTGTCCCGCTAGATAATTTTCTTGGGATATAAGCTCACTGATACTTCTTTCCAGCTGTTGTATTTCAATGCCCATATCCCTTTGTTTAGACTGCCGATCGGTTATTGTCCCCAGCTGCCCAATTTCTTCAATTAGCGTTTGGGCATTGTAAAAGGGAACGGTGATCAACAGGTACTTGTTTGGTTTACTTAGTTGTGTATCTACGAATCCACCATGTTGGGCCACCACATTACTAACCAGGTCGATTGTTTTCTGCCTATCGACAACCTGTAATGTTAAACTGTACTCAAGCGCCTGGCTCGGGCCGCCGCCCATGCCTAGCGGGGCCGCATCCCGGGCTGTCTTTTCTTCATCGGTCAACGCTGTAATATAATGGCTTGGTTCTTCGTTCTTTTCAGTTTCTGGTACTGCCATAATGTTAAATTGAGGTTCTTCTGCCTTCCGGGTCTGCATAGGCAAGGCATCATCCATCATTGCCCCTGTCTCATCCGGAGTAATGTCGGTACGCACTTGGGTCTCCAAAGCTGTAGGTGCTTCCGCATCTTCCTGTACGCCCGAATAGAGACTATCTTCAGAACTTGGGGCTGATTTTATACGTAATTCGTCGGCACTTTCGGCAACTTTACGCGTCGCCGTGTTAGCAGCCGGATCACCGCTATCATTAGCCCGATCGGCTACTTGATTCTGGGCTAGCTCAGATTCTGTGGCCACCTGATCCCCAAAACCTGGGAAGGGCAGCATTCCCTTTTCATCGTACCAAAGAGCGGTAACGCCTACGGTAATAAATATTACAGCCGCCGCAGCCAGCATACCCACCCAACGTCCCCCAAACAGCTTACGGGCGGCCGGTTTGGGTGCATTTTCAAAACTCCCGGCTGTAATCAAACGCTTTTTTAATTCATCCCGAAAACCGGGTGGCATTTCAACCTCGGGCAAACCCCTAATCAGCTCTACCGTAGCCAGCAAATCATCATACTCCGCTTTACAACCAGGGCAGAATTCCAGGTGCTGTTCAACTAGGGAAGCATCTGCTTGATCCAGCATGCCGTCAATGTAGGCTGATAAGTTTTCACAGATGTCATGGCATCGCATTTTGCTTCCCTCCTTTTCCGTTTTGACGACTGCCCCGGTCTAAAAGTTCCCCTTGCTCTTTTATCTTTTCCTTTAAGGAGTTCCTGGCCCTACTGATACGCGATTTTACAGTGCCCAGGGAACAGTCAAGCACACCGGCTATTTCCTCATAGCTGAGACCCTGTATTTCCCTCATTACCAAGATTAACCTGTGATCATTAGATAACTGGTTCAAACATTCCTGTACCTGACGCTGGGTTTCGTGCCGCTGGGCAGTTTCCTCCGGCGAGTGATTACTGGCAGCGACGGGCATATTGGCCGGTGATGCTTCAATCATTTCTTCCATGGAAACGCTGCGCCTTCTCTGGCGCTTTCGCAATTCATCCCGGCAGGCGTTGGCGGCTACCCGATACAACCAAGTAGCAAAAGAGGAGTCGCCCCGAAAGCTGGGCAGCGCCTGATACATACGAATAAACGTATCTTGGGCCAGGTCACCGGCATCAGCGTGATTGCCCATAAACCGGTAGGCTACGCTGTATATTTTACCCTCGTAGCGGTGTACCAGTTGGTCAAAGGCGTCAAGGTCGTTATTTTTTATTTTTTGGACCAAATCTTCGTCCGAATAATGCAACTAAAATCCTCTCCTAAATAAAAGCGCGCTCTGGTTCGAACCACTTGCGCGCTTTTTCAAACCTCAATTAATCGCCTGTAACCATAAAATCGGTTATAATAAAAATTAGCCGAGCGTATACCCCGGCATTATAATTCGACATTCCTTTATATACTTCCTGCCGCATGAATTAAACAACAATTTGTGGTCGTTGACACCGGAAACCCGCTGTGTTACAATCTGATGTGCGGGGTTATAGATGAACTAATCGTCAAACTAAATTATACAAGCCGAAGTGGCGGAACTGGCAGACGCACACGACTCAAAATCGTGCGGGGAAACTCATGAGGGTTCGACTCCCTCCTTCGGCACCACGCTTTTAATGATTCAGTTGCTAACGCTTTTTGCTAACGCAACTGATTTTTTTATATCTAATATGGTTTCCATAATTTGTCCCATAGAGCTGTCTATACTGTTAGCTAGTTGCTCTTGCATGGTTGGTAGCAGATGGCTGTACGTGTCAGAAGTAATTGTTATATTAGAGTGACGTAGCTGCTCTTGAACCAACTTCATGTTTTGGTTGTTTGCAAGTAGTAAAGTTGCGAGTGAGTGTCGCAGTCCGTGCGGCGTGAGTTTACCGAGCGGAGTATTGCGAACCTTATTATGAAATTCCTTTGTGAACCAGCTTGGATTTATTTTACTCCCATCCGGCCAGGTAAAAACCAAATCATCCTTGTTATTCCAACCTGAACCCACTAAACGTCGTTCTTCTTTCTGCTCAATTTCCCTTATTTTTATAAGCTGTATTGTTAACTTGGATATCTGTAATGGTCTCTTACTAGATTTAGTTTTTACTCTCGCTAATTCCAATTTCTTTTTCCAAGGGTTTAGTTGCAACTGTTTGCAAACACGCATGATTCTTTTTTCAAAATCGAGGTCAGACCATCTCAATCCCAAGGCTTCACCCCTTCTTAGCCCAGTGGAAAGCATAACCATACTAGGGAGAAGCAATATGCTGTTACCCAGCGCCTGCACCAGCTCGACGATTTCCTCAGAACTTTTCAGAACCCTGATCTCTACCTCACCAGGTTTTGGTCGCTCGACATTTGCCGCAGGGTTACGAAAAATCTCTTCGCGCCTAACTGCATCCCCAAGAGCTTTGTGTAGCGTCCGGAATACATATAACAGAGTTTTATTGCTTAGATCTGTACTGGCAAGCGTCTCGTTGAAAAGATCATCAATATGGGCTGGCTTTACTTTGGTTAGTGGCACCTCGCCGATGTAAGGAATAACATGTTTCTCAAGGTTAGTTTTATATCCCCGGAGGGTGTTTGGTGCCAGGTTCCGCTCCTGCCGCTTTAGCCATTTTCTGAGGTAATCGGTCATGGTTGTCTTCTTGGGCTCAATATAAGTATTTGTGTCAATTTCCCTTAGGATTTTAGTTAGTTCCTTCTCCGCATCTTTTTCTGAACCGCGTACGGTATGCCATTTGGGCTTGCTTTTTCCTGTTATGGGGTCTGGGATACGAACTATCACTGCCCAGCTGTTTTTCCCCCGCGGTCTGATGTGTCCCCTCAATATATGTTCACTCCTTTCGCGGTCCGGGGCACACATCATATTTATTTGACGCGTCGAAGCTGTGTTCCTTCTGTATTTAGTTGGTCAGCAATATATTCAACTAAGGCATCACGTGGAATTCTAGGAGATCTGCCGATGTAAAAAACGGGAACCTTTCTCTCACGAACTAACCTATATGCCCGGTTCCGTCCTATCCTCATCGCGCCGGCAAACTCTGGGACAGTCATGACAGCCGGTAAATCTTTAAGACTTTTATTCATACATAATTACCCCCTCAATATTTAGCTCTTATGGTATAATTAAATCATGAACTGGAAAGTAAGTTACTACAAAGAAAAGATTAGTCAACCAAGTCCAGTGGAAGAATTTATTAATGACCTGGGTAAAGAAAATAAAAAAGCACAGGTAAAAATTCTTCGATCATTAGTGTTACTAGCTGAATATGGCTTGGATTTAGGTTTCCCTTACATAAGCAATGTCGCAAACAAATTATGGGAACTTAGAGTACCCTTTGGAAATAACCATTATCGAATTCTTTTTACGATTGCTTCCAAACGTATTATTATTCTTTTACACGCTTTCACCAAAAAAACCGGAAAGATTCCAGACCGAGAACTCAAAATAGCATATCAACGCTTGTCCGTCGTTAGTAAGGAAAGGAGGTCCTAACAATGGATGATCTGAACCGCCACATAAAAGAACTACTTCAAGATCCCGAGTTTGAAAAAGCCTGGCACGAAAGCGAGCATGAATACCACCTTAAAAGAATCAAGATAAATAATCGGCTTCGAAAAAAAACTATTTTAAAGCCTAGTAACCGTAAATTTACAGTTACGGGTTCCCCTAAATAACTTCCATAATGGAGGTTATTTTGTTAATCCGGTGGCGGTACCGTCACCACCGGCCCGGCATTGCCCAAAGGCGTACCGGCAACATCTCTATGCTGTATGTAGTACAAATCTTGCTGTTTTTTTAACGAACATTACATAATCCACGGACGGACCTGTGTTTGATGTAACGACGCATGTTATATGTTCTGCATGTGAACAATCAGACCAGCAAGCCAAACTCTGGTTGAGTCCCAACCAACTACCACAAATTAGTTAGCTGACTTACCGCAACTATGCCGGCGTCATTTCGCCTTTCCCCCCTTCGTAAACAGGGGCCTGGGGGATTCAAGTAACCAACTCTCCACCTTAAAAGGTTCTCCCCGGGGCTGCCATCGCGGCCACACTCGTCACTTGCTACGATATTGCCAAGCTGTAAAATTTTTTCAAAGAGCAAATCCTGCCCTGAAGAATTCAGGGCGACCCGTGCCTTGCCCGGCGCGGGAATCGGAAACTATTATAAACTGTAGACTGAAATCTGAGCTTAGCCTACATTGTTACTGTGCTACATATTTGTAGCACAGTAAATTGCAAAACTACAGTCAATATTTTTCTTTAAAAAAAGGATAAATTATAGAGGAGGCGAATTGCTTCTATACCAAATCATAATGACACGAAAGGAAAAACCAATGTACCCAGTCGGCATTGCCATATCTGTTGTAAGGCAACAAAGAAATCTAACGGCTGCTATTGTGGCAAAAAAACTAGGTATATCGAGAAGCTTCTTGTCAATTATTGAGACAGGTATTAGAATACCTCCTTTATCATTAGATTTTGTGCATGCCGTTTCAGAATTCCTTGACCTTCCAGAGCATTCTGTTCTTTCATCTATTGCCTGTGAGCATTTTTTTTCTGAGCTAAAAAAATTCGAGTGGCTTCCAAACATGTTTTGTAGCGGTGTATCTATAGGTTTTAGGCGTTATTACTTAATTGAAGACCATGGAATAGATTACAACGAGACAGAAGATAATGATTTAAATAGCTGTGAAATTAAGGACCTTACACATAATCCAGATTTATTTGTTTATCGCCAGCGGATACTTTTCGCTCTAATCTAATCATCAATTTAATAAATAGATATCTTCACCGTGTTGCAGGTACCTTTGAAGCTTTTAAACCCGAAGATAAAGTTAAAATAAATGTATTAGGCAAAGCATATCCTGTTTTGGGTATAATAAAGGAACCCAAAAAATATTTATTTAGGACTGATGCATTTTTCCCTCTTCGCGAATCCTTATTATTTATTGATAGTTTTGACGTCTCTAGCAGGAGTGAAATAGTTTTTACTTCATCGTTCCATACTCCCTTTACTATACCTCCATGGGAAGATGGGTTCAGTGAAACTACGATGCATATTTCCCCGTACGATAATAATTTACCAGTTACTTTTATGGATCACCCCATATCACGATTAATAAGCAAAGAGAAGAATGGCTAATTTTCATTCAAATAATAAGATCGATTAGTTTTATTGTAATTTATTTGCATCTTTTTTCTAATACGAATTACTCCAACATATTTAATTATTCTTAATTGATATTTTCTACTATCATACCCATATACAATTTTTGAAATTTTACCTAATGGAATACCTTCCTTACCGGCACTAATTAGGCAATTAATAATTTTATATTCAATTGTGATTTTCTTTCTTTTATAAATCATATAGTGTTCACTCCTATTCCATTTCCTCCAACAACCTCTCCGGAGCATAAATTAAAGTAACTGAAATCCTGTTATGCCCCATAACCTTTGAAGTTACCAGGCGGGCCTCCTTCTCAGCCCTGTCCCTATCAAGGCCCTCATCAAGCTTCTCCTTAAACTTTTCAATAAGAAACTCCCTGGCAAAAGTATGCCGCAGGCCATGAGGGGTAAGGGCACCCTGTTCTCCAGGCTTAAGATTAAATGCAGTCCGTTTGCGGCCAGGGTCTTGCAAACCCTCCCGGCCCTTTTCAATAAAATCCTCAACCTTATCTTTGAATTGATCTACCCTAATACCAGTCGGCACTAATAAATAACTCCCTCGGCTGTTAAGCTTGAGAGCAGCCCTAAAAGCAGTTTCCGCCCGGGTGGAAAATAGGCACGTCCCTTGGCTTGCCACCCTTAGTATTCGTTAAATGTAAAACACCAGTCCGCAATGCAGCCTCGGCGGCAGCCCGCCGCAAACTGGAGAACTCATCAATACGCATCCCCGTTGCCCTGGAAACTTCCAGCGCCAAGGCGATATTAGGCTTATTCTCCTCAATGGCCAATGCCTTCATTTCCGCCAGTTCCCGTTCCGTCCAGGTCCGGTCAACCCGCCCATCTGGAGTGCTGCCTAACCCGCATTTCTTGTTGCTATACCTGCTATCCAGCAATTCAAACCTGGCCTGGGGCACCTGCCGGTGAATATACCGGATACCGGATAATTCTCTCTTAATGGTCCTGTCCGCGCATCCGCGCCTCTTCATATCTTCCGCATATGCCTGCAAATGCTTCTCCTGAATATTTTGCAACTTCTTAAGCTTAAATTTAACACCCACAAATCGGATAAACCTCTCAGAAGCACCCTTATGGGTGTATTGAGTACTTTTACTTCCTTGGTTAGCTCCCCTGATCACCTTCTGTAATTGTGCGCCAAGGTTGTCCACCACACCAACGCCGGTTTTCTTGTACGTGTACTTTATGGAAATAAAAACCACCCCCTAAAATATTAAAACCGGCTCTACAGCCGGTAAGTTAACTGAAAATCATTTAATTTTAATGCCAAAGTATGAAAAATCGGACACATGAGTTAGCATAAATCAAAAAATACAGAGGCATGAGGCATAGATCATGCTTGTAACCTTCGCTTATATCATCAAATAATATTTCAATTTCTTTTAGGTTTTCATGCTTATTCCATGAATAGTCTTTTAAAGAAGAGGCTATTAATTCCTTAAAACTGTGTTCATCTCTCTTTCTTGTTTGACTTAATGTTTTAATTTGAATGGAAAATGGTGGATTTGGTACTGCTTCTTCAACTAATTTAATAAAATTATCATCACTTAAATCCTGCCAAGGATTTTCTTTTTTTCTTAAAATTAACTTTGTTTGTGTTCCAGGTATTTCTCGAACACCATCTTTTACCCAAAAAATACTATCCTGTCCTTCAATTATAAGACTTATTGGGTTGCTAGATTTATGTGGGCCATATACCTTCCTTGTATCTACTAAAATTGTATCAGCAATCATGAAACATGATAATAAGCCAATTCCAAATCTTGATATTGGCACAAAATCGGCTCCAGTTTCAGAACGTAGGGAATAAAAATCGGATGATTTATAAAAAGAAGAACCGACAGTTGAATAATAAGTATCAATAATGTATTGATCCATACCTATTCCATTATCATTTACTTCTAAAATGGGTTCATTATTATCTTGATAATATTTTAATTCAATAAATGGTTTATAATCATTTACCCATTTATCTTCTAATGCTTTTCTGAGTAAGCAAGCATCTATTGAATTTTGAATTAATTCACGAAGGGCAACACCTGTGTCTCCATATAACTTTGTTCCCATTAATAGATCTATTACTTGATTTTTGCTTAATTCAAATCGTGTTTCTCTGTAATTGTAAATTGGATTACCTGAAATATCTTTTTTGGTGTTTATTTTAGTTCTGTCAACTTGAAAAGGTAGCCTTACTATAAGTAATCTATCATTATTTCTATTGAATTCATTAATCTCATTTAATATGTTGTTGCATATGCTTAATTCATGATTTATTAAATCACAAAATTTATGAATTGAAGGTTCTATTGCTGGATGGGTACATTTTGCTTGAAATTGAATATATCTTTCACTTATGTTCCATGATTCTATCGCTCGATGATATCTGCTATTCTTAATATGGCAGCAATTAATGGTAAACAGGCAAACACCTCTGGCCCACATGTTAAGCGTTTATCTAAGTATTGAATTTTTATCGCATCATCAGAATGACTAAAACATAATTCTGCAAATTCTATAGTTAAATCTATATCTCTGTACTTAATTTTACCATTCCAATCTTGCTCAATGATTTCCCTTGAACGCTTTCCATGTGTAGCTCTTATATAATCAGTAATTAAGTATTGTTTCAAGGTTTCTGATAATGAAATATTGCCCTGTGTGCTAGCTTCATTAATTTCTCTTATTCTTTCGGGTCTTGCCGAGCAAAATTTTTCAAATTCAAGATACTCGTTTTCCTCTTGAGGTCCATCAAATTTGGGATCGCTATCCCAATACTTTTTCCATCCTAATATAGTCTTCTCATCAGGCGACATACCAATGTCATGAAAGAATGCTGTTAAGATAAGTAAAACATTAATTCTGGAACATATAACTTAACAATATTTTTCTTAGATAGTAATTTTTCCATTAGACTTAATACACGAAATAAATGCTCTGCATCATGAAGTGTAAACTCAGACATATGACGTATAATAGTTTTAGACCTATTATACGAATAAAATACACAGTCTTTTACTAGTGCTTTGGCATGATGGATTCGCTCAACTCAACGGATACCAAAATGGCACCCAATGCTCAAAGAAACAG
>JAENYQ010000073.1 GCA_016841675.1 Desulfotomaculum sp. | reverse complement strand
GATCACCCTGGTCGGGGTTGCTCCCTTCTCCGGACTGCCCGGCGGTACTGCCACTGCTTAAAGCGGCCCCGGCGGTATCACGCAGCGATTTACGCAGGGCGGGGTTTTCCACCATACCGGCGCTGGCAAACATGGCGGCGGCCAGCTCAAGATTGGGCTCGTCTCCATCTGCTTGCATTTTCTGCACCAGTTCCTGCATCGCTTTTTGGATATCCTCTTCCTCACCACTGCGCAAGGCCTGGGCCATATTCTGCCACTCCTGACCGTCAACCGAGCCCCAGGCTTCAGCCAGCCGTTGAATGTCCCGGCGGGCCGAGGGGTCAATTACAGCCCTGGCCCCGTCCAGTTCCCAGCGAGCCCGCTCCAGTTTAGCCACAGCCTCATTCCGGTCACCGGCCCGGGCCACTTCACGAGGTAAGTCGCTTAGTTTCTTACGCACCTCTTCGGGGAGGATATTTTCACCGTTTACCTTCAAATCATTAATTTGTTCAACCGCCAGACGGGCATCCCGGGCCGCCGCCTGCATAGCCTGCTGTTCTACCTTTCGTTCTGCCCAGTATGAACCTAGGTGATCCGGAACCACCTGCAACATCAGCAGAACCGCAGCCAGCAAAGCCAGGTCACGCCAGGACCGCCAGCGGGACACTGCCGGATAACGCGACTGTTCACCCCGGGCAAAATGGGCGCAGGCTGCCATCCCTTTGTTCAGGGCCTCCCGAGACCAGGGATCGCCGGCACCGGTTTCCAACAGCCGAAAGGCAGTAACCGCCTCCCCGTTGAGGCCAAGCTCGTCCACCACCCACACCACCGCCAGGGCATCAGGCCGCCGGTAAAAACGAAGCAACCCCACAGCCAGCACAACAGCCCCCCCGACAACCAGCGCTACCAAGGGCGAAAATGCCGGGTACAGGCGCAACAGCACCAGCACAGCTACTACCACGGCCAGCCCCCAAAGCAGCGCCAGCCGGGCGCTTTCCAGCCAGTAGCGCAACGTTACCCTCCTGGCCAGAGGCCGCAAGGCCTGATTCAGTTCCCGGCTGGGCCAGGCATGGCGCATATTATGTAATTTCATGTTTTTTAACCAAGTGGCAATCATAATATATTTTTTCTGGTTCGCCATGTGTGCCAAGGCTTACGGGGCGTAATGGCTGTGACTGCTACCAGCAATGAAATAATTACCAGGATGCCCTGGTGCAGGGCAAAGCGAACCCAGTAAGGCCAGGACGCCATTAAACCGGGCTTTTTTACGTTATCGACACCGCCAGTCGTTGGCCCCGATCCCCCGCGTATAACACTGGATGTGGCACTTACCTTCATGGCATATTCATAGTTCACCCGGGGCTGGAACTGCCGCATTAGCTCATTCATAATTGAACTAATCAGCGGCATGCCGCGTCCCATACCCACTTCACCGGCTCCCGGCATGGCGTCGGTCAGGGCAGATAACGGGCTCATGAATAAGTACCAGGGTACGCCGGGCTGTTGGACTTCGGCTCCGTAATATTCAGGTGCATAACCGTTGTTATTGATGTTGGAAGCCGCAATGCCCGCTGTAATAGGGGTGCCAAAAATCAACAAGAAAACCAGCACCAGTGACACAATGGTGGCGGCCTGGCTGCGTTTTAGCACCGCCGAAAGGCACAGCCCCAGGGCGCCGTAGCCCAGCCCGGTGAGCAAACATACCAGCACAGCCATCAACATGGTGGACGGCGGTACGCCTCCGAACAAGAATACCAGGGCTAAAAGCGGCAGTGCCGCCAGCACCAGGAAAAGCAGATAGGCCACCGAAGCCAGCCACTTGCCCAGCACGATGCCGGTTAAAGACGCTCCGGTGGAAAGCAGCAGGTCGTAAGTGCGCCGTTCCCGCTCGCCGCTGATGGAGCTGGCCGCCACGGCCGGGGCGATAAAAGAAAGCAGCAGCACCAGGCCGAAAATTAGAATACCGTAAAATGACAACCCCACCTGGGGGTTAATGGTACTGCCCCGGGCCATGTTAAGCCATACAAAACCTACCGCCCCGACGCTCATCAGACCCAGGTACACGGTCAACAGCACCGGCGAGCGCCAGCCCCTGGTACGGGAACGCATTTCCTTGTTCAACATGGGGCTCAGGCCGTTACGCAGCCCGGCCAAGAATCCACCGCCTGTGTTTTTACCGGTTGTATAACTCATGCACCGTTCACCTCCCGGGCCAGTTGAATAAACGTATCTTCCAGGCTCTGCTCAGTTTGCGCAAAGTGAGTGACCCGGGTACCGGCACCCACAATCTCCTTTAATAAAGCAGCGGCTTCGGCGGCATCGCCGGCCAGGGAAAACTCCACTTGTCCGTGACCGGTATTGGATACGTCAGCCCCTGGCCAGCCGCCGATCAAGCCAGCCGCCTCTTCTTCCTGGTCGATGCAGCGCAAGATGAACCTGCGCACCCGGTCTCCAGCCAGCATTTCGTTCAGCGGCCCCTGTCTAAGCAGCCGGCCTTCCCTGATCATACCCACGTGGGTGCACAGGTCGGCCAATTCGGAGAGAATATGGCTGCTGATAATAATAGTCTTGCCCATCCGGCACAATTCCCTCAGGATCTCTCGCATTTCCACCCGGGCTAGCGGATCCAGCCCACTGGCCGGCTCGTCCAACAGCAACACTGCGGGGTCATGGATTAGTGACCGGGCCAGGCACAGGCGCTGCTGCATGCCCCGGGAGAGTGTATCCACAAAAGCTTCCCGCTTGGTGCCCAGTTCCACCAGTTCCAGCAGGTCATCCCGCAGTTTGAAGGCGGCGGCACCACGGATGCCGTGCGCCGAGGCGTAAAACAGCATATACTCCCCCACCCGCAAGTCATCGTATACACCGAAGAAATCGGGCATGTAGCCCACCACCTGACGTACCCCCCGGGGGTCGCGCACCACATTGCGCCCGGCCAGTTCGGCCCATCCCTCGTCAGGCATTAAAAGCCCGGCCAGGATGCGTATGGTGGTGGTTTTTCCGGCCCCGTTCTGGCCGATAAAACCGTATACCGCCCCGTTGGGGACTTCCAAGTCCAGCCCCTGCAGGGCAGCCACCCGGCCATATTTTTTTACCAAGCCTGTGGTTTTAATCATGAGCTTGCCCCCCCGTAAGCCACTGTTGGCGGCAGGAAATAAAACGCCGTACCCTGGTTGGGGTCTCCGCCGGTTACTCGCAGGCGCACCTCGCCGTTGGGCATTGTGTAATCACCCTCCAAGTTAAAGGTCCTGGAACCGGACAGTTCTACCCACTCGCCACGTCCCGGATGATAAACTTCAAGCGCCCCGGCAGGCACCGGTGAAGGGTTGGGCCCCGGCGGACCCATACCACCGCCCGGCCTGGATGTAACTGTAAAACAATCAAACCCGATGGTAATTTCATTAAATGTAACGTTTTTTTGCAATTGCGGCTTAAAAGCAAATATCAGCGAACCGCCTTCCAAACCCGTCAGGTTGTTATGCCCGAACATACCCCGTACCTGGGATTGGACCACCTCCGGGACCACCAGTCCCGCCGGGATGGTAAACTTCCCGTCCGGCAATTGCATTTGGGGCCGCGCTACGAACATGGTCAGGTAGCTGGGCGGCTGGTGATACTGTTTAATACCCGCCTCCCCGGTGGCGCTATTGCTCCAGGCCAGCAGCGTCAGCGGCCAGCCACTTTCCACCGGGCCTTGATGCCTCATTTGATCCGTCCAGCCACTACCCATTTCCACCCGCCGCTGCTCTTCCACGTTCAGCTGCCGACCAGGCGGCGGATTATAGGGTACACCGGGCTGCGGTGGGGGCGGAGGCCCTTCGGGATACTGGAATACCTGATACACATTGGGATATTGCGGGCCATAATTCCCCTGGGGGTTGTACTGCGACACGGCAATATCGATCGCCAGGGTTCTTTCTTCCCCGGGTTTTAAATCTCCCAGCACCCTGTACTGGCTGCCCCAAAGAACGGTAACGTGGTCCAGTTGCATAGCGGTGTCGTTTTTCACCCGGCCGGTTATGCTGCTACCCTGAACTTCAACTGTTGCCGACAGACCGGTTGCTTTTGCGGCCAGTTGATTATTGACAAAGGATATGCCGCGCATGTTCCACTGCGAAACTTCCCCAAACTGCACTTCCAGATCCGAGCCCCGAATAACCCGGTACTGGGGAGAGTCGTTTTCGTTCATCATTTCTATGGGGCGCCCGCCCATGGCCTGTACCTGCACCGCTAGGTCGGGGTCATCCAGCATGGCGGTAAATTCACCCCGGGTGGGCACAAAATACCCTACTGCGGTATAACCGGCAGTTTTTCCGGTTTCCCGGGCATCCACCACTTGCACGATATTGACCAGCACGTTACCGCCGGTCTGGATCATGTACACGTAGACCCCGCCGGCAAACAGTATTGACAGCAGCGGCACCACCACCCAGGTGAACTCGGGACGCTGCATGCGGCGCAGCACCAGGTAGGTTATGGGGCCGGCAGCCAGCAAGAATACAAGCAGGAATACCCCCACCGGCTGCCAGTTCACAAAGGCATCCCGGGGCAGGTTGTTGGTTTGGTAAACCAGATTGCCCAGTTGGTAATTGGCCGGCATACCTCTGTAATAAGCATCTTCACTTAGCGGGGTCAAAATCTTGGCCCACAGCGCGTCCCCCAGCATCCCGGTCCGCCAGGAGGACTGGTTGGGGTCGAAACTCAACACCGTAACCGTTCCGGAACCCAGCGTAAGTTTTAAACCAAACGAGTGGTCTTCAGGACCCCAGGATTCACCCGCCCCGTGCAACTCAACCACTGACGAAGTAGCGGATTCGGTAAAGGTGGTACCCAGCCAGACGGCTTCAGTCTGCCACTCGGTTTTTTCTGTTAATTGACCGGTAGTAATCTCAAGTGTATTTTCAGGCAGCCCAGCCAGTGACTGTTCAATGTCCAGCCCTCCGCTGACCACCAAATGGCCGCCCAATTCTACCCACCCGGCCAGCGCCCGGCGTTGTCCGTCATCCAACGTGGCGGCTCCGGCGGCGGTAGCCAAAATGGTCTGAAAAGCGTCCAACTGCTCGCCCCGGCGGGGGAATAAGTCTTTGGTTAACTCCTTCACCTGGGGCGCCCGGTACACCCCGTCGGGCATTATGGGTCGGACCCGCTCCAGAGCAGGGGGCACCGAACCCAGCACACCCACCGCCAAAGGCATGGCCCCGGTAACAGCAGCGCCGGGCATCTTGGTGCTAATTCGGGCCAACTCGTTGTTACCGGCACGGAAAATAAAATCCACCCGGGAACCCGGCCCGTTGACCGGAAACCACAGCGTAATCTTCTTTTCACCGCCGGCAGGCAGGGATACCCTTTCACCATAGCCATGCATGGGAATATCCCGGGCCGGCTGCGTTGCACCGGGCGGCGACCCGGGCGGCGGGGGCGACGTTAAGCGGTTGTAATTAAGCGCCTCAATTATCCCGTTTAGATCCTGTGGTCCAGTATTCTTGATCACTAATACCGCAGGAGCGTGCCGGCCTGCGGCGCCCCAACCCTGCCAGCCCAGTTCAGCCTCAATCTGCACCGGGCCGTCGTTTTCCGCGGCGGCTGCCGGCAGGGCCATAAGAAGACACAACAAAAGGGCAGCCAGCACTATTACCGACCACCCGTTGCGTATGATGCGTTTGTAACTATGTATTGTCCCGACAAGAACTGCGTTTTTGATCAAGAACATTTCCCAATCCCCTCCGCAAAAGTGTTTCTATATTGCTGACGCCTGCTCCTTGTTAATGGTTCCTAGAAATCATAAAAATGTTTAATTTAAATCAAAAAGCGCCAAGATAATATACTTGGCGCTAAACCTACAATTATAACCGTAATAACCTTTTATTGGTTCACAAGTAAATGTGTTCCAACGTCAGCGGCAAATTGTTGTTCAGCCCCTTGGAGAACAACAGTTGGTAAATGTTCAAACCAGACACCTTAAAAGAAGCAGCACTGCAACGCAGATACAGGGCCCACATGCGCACGAACCGGCGGCCGTATTTTTGCTCAATGATATTTACGTGCTTTAAAAAGTTTTCGTACCAGCGGTCCAAGGTCATGGCGTAGTGCATGCGCAGACTTTCCGCGTGCAGCAGGTGAAGATCATATTTGGGCAACAGCGATACTGTTTCCCGCAAAGAAGGGATATAGCCACCGGGAAAGATATATTTTTCGGTCCATGAATTTACGGGCACCTCCCACACCCCGGCAATACTGTGCAGCATGGACAGTCCACCGGATGCAAGCAGATTGCTAACCTTTTCCATATACTTGGATAGATTGCCTTGCCCCATGTGTTCGAACATGCCCACGCTGACGATCTTGTCAAACTGGTATTCTTGCTCGTCCAGGTCCAGACAGTTGATTAGTTTTACATCCACCCGTCCCTCAAGGCCTAGTTCCTTGATGCGTTCCCTGGTGGTTTGAAATTGTTTTTCACTCAGGGTAATACCCAGCGCTTGCACGCCATACTCCTGCGCAGCCCTAATAATCAGCCAGCCCCAGCCGCTGCCAATATCCAACAGGCGTTGCCCGGAATGGAGCTGAATCTTCTTAAGTATGTGATCGATTTTTTGCAATTGGGCCTGGTATAAAGAATCTCCGGGGGTTTTAAAATAAGCGCAGGAGTAGCTCATTGTTTCGTCCAGCCACAGTGAAAAGAAATCGTTTCCCAGGTCATAGTGATGCTTAATATTATTTTTTTGTTTCAATTTGGCCGTTGCGCCACTTAGTGTTTTTATGGCCGAAGCCGCCTTTCCGGTTAAGCCGCAGGGAATGCGATCCTTGTTTAATTCGGCCAACCGGAATATTTCCATCAAATTGCCTTCGAAGTCAAAGCATTCATCCATGTAAGCTTCACCTAAAGCAAGTACCGGGTCTTCCAGGTTAAAGGACAGCGGTAACGGCTTGTTGAAGGTCACTTTCACCCGAGGCTGCCCGTCCCCGTACCGGACTGTCTCTCCATCCCAGTACACAACTTCAAAACTGGCGTGCTTTATACCAGCAAAAAAAGAATTTAACAGATGTTTACGCATCATTAACCTCCGTGATTACCCATCCAGCAAGGCAACACGGTTATCTACCCGTACAAATGTTATATCTAATTCCTCTTAAAACCAACAAAAATTGCTTCTTGCACTTCTTCAGCCGTAACCGAGCAGGCTGGAATTTTCTTCAGGCTGTATCTTTTGTTTTACTCTTATTAAACTCCCGTCTATTATATGAGTTAGATTGTAGAATTAAATAAACTTTCTTTCAGAATACCTTTATTTTTTAATTTTGTCCAGGTGTTTCTTTACAGCGTCAATAATCAGTTCCTGGTCCAGGCTGCCGTGGAACCGGGGTTCACCGTTAATCACCGTCATTGGCAAAAGTACCCGGTCAATAATTTTTTCTACCTCGGGGTAGTTTTTAATTTCGTCGTCCTTAACATCAATGAATTGGCACTCCACCCGAGCACCAAAAATATCCTTTAGTTTTACGGCCAGTGCTTCAGCCTCTTCTTTCATGGTTTTCGATGGTTCGCCGCAGGCGGACCCTCCGCCGCCGCAGCATCACCCGTTGAAAACAATGGGTGCGTCAACGCCGAAAACGTAGATCCTGTTTTTAATTTCTTCCATACTTGTTCCTCCTCGTATGTGTTTGATACTAGTTTGGTTGACTCAACCAAACCGATACATAAAAAAAATTGGCGTTGGTCAAAAAACTTCTTTCTGCTATGCTTCTTCCTGAATCATCTTAATCACGACGTCCTTCTTGGGTACTTTACCGGTTGATTTTACCTTCCCGTTGATAATCAATCCCGGAGTAATCATTATACCGGCCTGCACTATTTGATCCATGTCTTCCACCTTTTCAATCCGGGCGTCGATTTTAAGCTCTGCCACCGCATCTTGAACTACTTTTTCGAGGTTCTTGCAATTTTTACAGCCCGGACCCAAAACCTTGATTTCCATGTAAAATGCCTCCTTTTTATACTTTTAATAGCCAAACATGACTTGACCTACTAACTACTTAACCTACCATGCTTCCAAATACCATACCGGTAAGCGTGGCTAGGGTAATCACCAACATTACATAAACAATGGTTCTTTTGGTACCCATCACACTTCGCACTACCAGCATGTTTGGCAGGCTCAAAGATGGGCCGGCCAGCAACAGCGCCAGGGCCGGGCCTTTACCCATACCCATATCGAGTAACGCTTTAACAATAGGCACTTCCGTCAAGGTGGAGAAGTACATTAAAGAACCGATTACCGAGGCCACCAAGTTTGCCGACAAGCTGTTGCCCCCCACCGATGAGGCAATCCAGTGTTCCGGAATTACCACTTTTAACACGCCAGCAACAAAAACGCCCACCAGCAAAATAGGGAATATTAACTTGACGAATTTCCATGTTTCAACCAGCCATTCCTTAACCTCGTCACCGTCATACCACTGGGTGAGGACTACAGCCAGAAAGCTAAGCAAAGCCATTATAATCGCTACTTTACTCCACAATGGAATAGCCATGGTACCAAAAAGGAGGATGGCCATCAACGTGCCGAAGAAAGCCAACAGGTGCCCCACCGGCTTGCCTTCTTCCCCGGCAAACATTCCGGCGTTGTCATCGTTTAGTTTACGCTCTTCTTCTCTTCTAAATATAAAGGCCATCAACAATCCGATAACTATAGAGAAAATCACCGCGCCGACGGCTCTGGCCAGACCCAATTCCCAGCCCATTTTCCTGGCGGTAAGGACTATGGCCAAAATATTAATGGCCGGCCCGGAGAAAAGGAAGGTGACAGCCGGACCAAGGCCGGCCCCTTTTTTGTGGATACCCGCGAAAAGGGGTAAAACTGTACAGGAACACACGGCCAATATGCCGCCAGATACTGATGCCACACCGTACGCCAGATGTTTGGGTGCCCGTGGTCCGAAGTATTTAAGCACGGCGCCGGTGGAAACCACCGCCGCAATACCGCCGGCAATGAAGAATGCTGGTACCAGGCAGGTCAGCACGTGCGCTGAAAGGTACTCTAACAGTTCATTAATACCGCTTTGCCAAATTATCATCAATGTCATACTGCCATCTCCCTGGTTCTCAGACTATAAGAACTCAAATTAAGCTTCCTGCTTTTAGTCTAACGGAAGTTACCTTTCCCTGTTTGCACAAAGCAACGTCGCAATTTGTATCCAGTTGTTGTAACCGGGCATATTCGTCCTTAAAGTCCGGCAAGTTTTCAAGCCCTTGGTTAAAATAAGCTATCATACCAGCAAAATGGTCATCCAGAAACTGAACCCGTAGAGCATAAAACGTACGCTGGGCATCCTTTTTTTCTTTGAGCAATCCAGCTTCTTTCATCACCCTCAGGTGTTGTGAAATTCTTGGTTGGCTGATCTGCAGCACTTCTTCCAACTCACAAACATACATGGGTCTTACGGAAAGAAGTTTTAATATTTTAAGCCGGGTCGGCTCGCCCAGAGCTTTAAAAATCTTTACCCAAGTATCGGTGTTCATTTTGACCTCCCATTAGCAATTGTTTATATAATGATAATCTTATTCATAGTCATTGTCAACATATTTTCATAATAACTACCGACTTTTAAAAAACCGTATTGACAATTAAGTTTAAGTTTGGTAATATCTAAGCAAGCGCCATCCTTATAGAGACTCTGGTATAACAAAAGTGTTTTACTGGTTCCAAGGGTAGTGTTTTTTAGTTTAAAATGGTCGGTTTTAATCGGTAGTCCTGTTATTTGAGGATCTGGTTCGTTTCAAATTAGTATTAGTTTGGAAAGCATCATGGTTTAAAATCCCAGGTTTGCAGGTAAATTCCGAATCATGGAGGATAAAAAAGCGTATCTTATCCCAGTTTTAACATCGGTAATATTCGGGTTTTAAACTGTAAGGATGGTCGCTTGGAGAGAAGGCAATTGCCTTCTCTCTTTATTTTTACACCTAGATTCTTCGCTAGGCTCAAAAATGTCATCCTTGGTACTTGCCATATTAATTAACCTTTTAGTGCCCCCTGTCCCTAATTGGCTCGGCAAACATGCCGGACGAACAAATAAGCCAAGGCAAACACACCTGGCTTATTGTAGATACAATTTACAAGCTTAGGATAGATCAACATTACAACTTACGATCATTCCTCACGGTATTCTGAAATGATGGGTAAGATAACAGGCTTGCGCCCGGTGTTTTGTTGTATAAACGAGGATAACACCCTGGTAATAATATCTTTTAGTAATGACCACTTTTTAAACTGGGCCGGTTTTAAATTGTTCAATTCTTTGGTCAACAATGCTTTCGCCTCGACCATTAACTCCATACTCTCCCGCATGTAAACGAAGCCCCGGGAGACTATTTCCGGGCCCGCCAACAGGGCACCTGTTTTTGGGTCGACCACCAGCACCACCACAACAAAACCTTCTGTAGAAAGTACCTGCCGGTCATGCAAAACAACATTACCCACGTCTCCTACACCTAGACCGTCCACCATCACCTCGCCGGCGGTGACCTTCCCGTTTAGGAACACTTCTTGCTGCCTTAATGCCCAGCGATCGCCTAAATCAGGTTTAATTACGTTATCCTCGGGTATACCCATTTCCATTGCCAACCTGGCGAAATGCACATGATGCCTGTATTCCCCATGAAAAGGCATTACATACCTGGGTTTAATCAGGTTAATCATGGTCTTAATCTCTTCTTGGGAGGCATGACCGGATACATGTACGGCGCAGTCTACAGAATAAATCACCCGGGCACCAATGCGAAATAGATTGTCTATGGTCCGGGCTACAAGTTTTGCATTACCCGGTATGGGGGTGGCCGAAATAATTACGGTATCACCTGGCATTATCTGTACCTGCCGGTGCGATTTCACAGACATGCGGGTCAGTGCGGCCATCGGCTCGCCCTGACTGCCCGTGGTAATGATGACAATTTTATTTGCCGGCATCGAATTGGCCTCGTCCAGCTCGATCAGGGTATCATCCGGTATGTGCAAATAACCCAGTTCAGAGGCGACGTCAACCACTCCAATCATGCTTCTGCCGGAAAGCGCCACTTTGCGCCCGAAGGCAGCGGCAGCGTTAATAATTTGCTGCACCCTGTGCACGTTTGAGGCAAATGTGGTAACGATAATACGTTGTTCGCACTTGGCAAAAACGTCTAACATCGTTTTACCCACCACTTTTTCCGACGGGGTGCTCCCTTCCCGTTGAGCATTGGTTGTGTCACAGATAAACAGGAGTACTCCCCGCTCACCGTAACCGGCCAGTTTGTTTAAGTCCATTACCTTTCCGTCCACCGGAGTTTGATCGATTTTGAAATCACCGGAGTGCACCACGAGCCCGACGGGGGTAGCAATCGCCAAGCCGATACCATCGGGTATACTATGATTGACCCGGAAAAATTCAATTTTCATTGCTCCAAGTTTCAGAATGTCCCCGGGAGTAATTTCATGCAGTGAAAAATCTTTTAACATGTTCCTGGCCGGTCCAAATCTGTCGGCTAGTTTTCTGCGGGCCAGGCCCAGAGTTAATCTGGTTCCGTATACAGGAACGTTTAATTCGGGCAGAATGTAGGGTAGTGCACCAATGTGATCCTCATGTCCGTGGGTTAAGATAATGCCCCTGATTTTCTCTTTGTTAGTACGCAAATAATTGATATTAGGAATTACCAGGTCGACGCCGGGAAGTTCCTCGGTGGGAAACTTCAACCCCATATCAACGATGATAATGTCCTTGCCATATTCCAAAACCAACATATTCTTGCCAATTTCAGAGATACCACCCAGTGGTATGATGCTTAATGAATGCTTTGCTGATTTAGCCATATTTACAACCTTTCTCCTTGTTTTTGTTTTTCAATGAAATCATCCAGATCCGACCTTTTCAACCGCCAACTGCGCCCAACCTTAAAAGCCGGTATCCTGCCTTCCTGCACCAGGCGGTAAGTGGTTATAACACTGATTTTTAGATACTGGGCTACATCATTGACGGTCATAATTTCATCGTCGGTATTACTCAAGCCGGACAACTCCCTTTAGGTCATTATTAATAATCTAAAAGCTAGTATTTGATAAAAATGATAAATAATAATAAAATAATTATACTCTATTACTAAATGCATATCAATTTATAGCCCCTATTTAAATATGGCTATATAAGATGTAATAATATGAAAGGGCATTGTTTATGACCTATAATAACTGCAGCTTATGCGGAACACCAGCACAAATAATTAAAGAGATTACGAAACCAATATATTTTCACTGTCCCAATTGCGATCTTATTTTTATGGATAACGAATTTTTTATCGATAGCACAGCAGAAAAAACAAGATACTCACTGCACCGCAACAGCCTGGCTAATACAGGCTATGTTAATATGTTTGAACGGTTTATTGATGTGGGAGTCAAACCATTTTGTACCGGGCTGAAAAACGGTTTGGATTTCGGTTGCGGTCCCGGTCCGGTGCTCAGTCAACTGCTCACCAAACTGGGCATCAATATGGATATTTACGATGCTTACTTTTATAACAATCCGGCCATTAAAGAAAAAAAATATGATTTAATCACCGCCACTGAGGTTTTTGAACACCTGAAAGACCCCCGGTCCGAAATTGGTTTTTTAAAAGAGATACTAAACACCGGCGGCTTGCTGGCGATAATGACCCTTTTTCATGATCACTGCGATTTTAAAACCTGGTGGTACAGGAGAGACTCCACCCATATATGCTTTTACAGCACTAAAACCTGCCATTGGATAGCAAACCATTTTAATTTTAAAATCAAATATATTGACAGCAAAAATACCTGTGTGTGGCAAAAAAAATAAGAGGACTGTGCAAGCCCCCTTATATCTAGTATTTAGGAGTCAGAATCCAGAATAATATACGACGTTTTTTTATGCTGGATTCTAGCTGCCGATGCTGTTATTTTCTCTTATTCTGACTCCTAACTCCTAACTCCTAATTTTATCCCAGTTCTTTTAACACTAGCTGCGGGTTTTTTTCCTGGCAGTAATTCAGCTCCCACTCAGATGAGAACAACACCACCAGTTTTTCATCCCGGTCATAAGCCAACTTACACCTGCTCGGCCAGATGATATCTTTCTGCTCCTTCGGGTCGCATTCAACCCAGCGGGCGCGGGTAAAAGGCAGCTTACTGGTAGCGGTTTCCACACCATACTCGGCCCGTAGCCTCGCCGTCACCACTTCAAACTGCAGTTCACCCACAGCGGCCAGTACTGGTTCTTTCCGCAAACTTTCTTTATAGAAAAATACCTGTACTGCGCCCTCTTCCACTAATTGCCCCAGCCCTTTATTAAACTGCTTGTATTTTCCGATATCAATATTTTGCAAAACGCAAAAATGCTCGGGTTGAAAGCGTGGGATGGTGTTGAATTCAACTATCTGGCTCGCACACAAAGTATCTCCGATGCTAAAGACTCCCGGGTTGGCCAATCCCACTACGTCGCCGGGAAAGGCCTCATCAACTGGCTCCCGTTCTCCGGCAAAGAACCGGTAGGCACGTGATATCCGAACTTTTCGCCCTAACCGGGAGTTATATACCTGCATATCTTTTTCAAGGCGCCCGGAACATACGCGCAGGAAAGCAACCCGGTCTCGATGCTGAGGGTCCATATTGGCCTGAATTTTAAAAATTAGTCCGGAAAACATTGGACTTGTGGGCTGTATACTGTCCTGACCTGCCTGGTAGGCACCGGGTGACGGTGCAAAATCAATAAGCGCCTGCCAAAAAGTTTCAAGCCCGAAATTATTGATGGCGCTGCCGAAAAACACCGGCGTAGCCTGACCTGCTAAATAGTCGTCCATATTAAATTTGGTTCCGGCCACATTAATCAACTCTATCTCGTCTATCAGCCTGGCGTGCTCATCCTGGCCAAGCAGTTCGGTCAGCAGGGAGTCATATAAATCGTGCACCTGAACAGGTGCACGGTACTGGCCGTGTTTGGTTCGTTCAAAAAGCATTACACTTTTACTGCGCAGGTCGTAAACTCCTTTAAAAGTAGGTCCGTTGCCGATGGGCCAGTTAATGGGCGCCGGGCTGATACCCATAATTTGCTCAATCTCGTCCAGCAATTCCAACGGTTCTCTTCCCGGCCGGTCAAGTTTGTTGATAAACGTGAGTATTGGTGTGTTGCGCAGGCGGCAAACCTGGAACAGCTTTTTAGTCTGGGTTTCGATCCCCTTGGCGGCGTCCAGCACCATCACCGCGCTGTCGGTCACCATTAGTGTTCTGTAAGTATCTTCGCTGAAATCCTGGTGCCCCGGGGTATCCAATAAATTAATCCGGTAGCCCTGGCAATCAAACTGCAGTGCAGCGGTGGTGATTGAGATACCCCGTTGCTGTTCTATTTCCATATAATCGGACGTGGCACTACGCTGGTTCTTGCGGGCCCGCACCGAGCCGGCCATATCCACGGCGCCGGCGTATAGCAAGAGCTTTTCGGTTAATGTGGTTTTACCAGCGTCGGGGTGGGATATAATGGCGAAAGTACGCCGCCGGGAAACCTCGTGATCCAGGTCATTTTGTGAAATTGCTGTTGTTTGTTGAAGCATGGGCTCCTCCGCTCTATCATCTAACTGTTATAGATTCTTTAATATCAGCATTTATATCATGCCAAGTACAATCATACCATAAACAGTTCTAACGTTATCAGGAAACTAAACCTTAAACAGGCATAATTATTTCTCCCCTTTTACTGCAACCTAATAGGAAACGGAGTCAAAGGAGCGAGTAATTTGGTTAACAAAAGAGTTTCGATACTGCTGCTTGTTTTTTTCATTCTGGGCCTTTTGATATCCAGTGGCTGTTCCGCCGCCAGAAAGCCGGCGCCTACAGACGAGCCGATACCGAATCGCACCAGGGCCGACGAAGTAGACACCAAAAGGGCACAACACATTGCCAGTGAAGTTAATCAGGTCAGCGGAGTGCAAAAAGCCATGGTAGTGGTTGCCGGCCGCAATGCCTACGTCGGACTAGATGTTAAACCGGGCCTGGGGGAGGAACAGGTCCACGAACTGGAAAACATTGTCGCAGATCAGATTAAAGGCACCGAAGAAGCAATTAATACCGTTTATGTTAGCTCGGATCCCGATTTCGTATCCCGGATTCAAAAAGTGTCTCAGGGTATCGCCAGGGGGGATTCGGTAACCAGGTACGCCGATGAGCTGAGTGATTTGGGGCGCCGGATTAAACCCCGGACTATTTAGCTCCCCCTAATAAACTAATCATAGCAGGGGTTTGATAGAGAATGGTCTATGGCGATGATGCAATGGAGTACTATACTCTTGGTTAAAAACATACCGCAAAAGGGACGGGCGCCTTTTTAAGTGCCAAGGTGCTCATCCCTTTTCTTTAATTTACCCTTCAATTACCAATATTAACCATCAACTTGCAACAAATTTAACTTTCAACACCTGGCACCAAGGACGGTGGCGCAGCGAGGGCAAGTGTCAGGGTGCTCGGCGTTTTGGCCTACTTCTTCGTGGTACATCCAACAGCGGGCACATTTAGTGCCGGTGGCCCGAGATACCCCTACCGCTAGGCCAGGCACATCATCAACCTCGAACGCGGGGACGGTTTTTTCCGCCAGCGGTTGTTGGGTTACCCCGGAGACGATAAACAGCACCGGCAAATCGGCGGTCATTGGCTGTAAAAAGGCAGCCATATCTGCATTTACATACAGGTGTACCCTGGCTTCCAGGGAGTTGCCAATTACTTTTTCCTGCCTGGCCTTCTCCAATGCCCGGGTAACCACTCCGCGAATTTTCATCAACCGACCCCATTTTTCCTCCAGCAGCGGATCAAGATATTTCTCGTCAAACATAGGCATATCAACAAGCTGCACGCTTTCCAGCGCTCCCGCTTCTTTGGGCAGGTGACGCCATATTTCTTCGGTGGTGAAAGTCAAAATGGGCGCCAGCAGCCTGACCAGGGCCTGCAGTGACTGGTGCATTACCGTTTGGGCCGAGCGCCGGACCATTGAGCCGGCCTCTTCGCAGTACAGTCGGTCCTTGGCGATATCCAGATACTGGGCACTCATGTCCACGGTGCAGAAGTGGTGGATGGCGTGGTAGACCGCGTGGTACTCGTAATCACGGTACCCTTTGTCCACCCGCTGGATCATCCGGTGCATTTTTAATAACGCCCAGCGGTCCAGTTCCGGCATTTGCTCGTAAGGAACGGAATCCCGCCCGGGTTCAAAATCATATATGTTACCCAGCATAAACCGGCAGGTGTTTCTAATTTTCCGGTATGCTTCGGTCATCTGTTTCAGAATGCTCTGGGATACCGCCAAGTCACCCCGGTAATCGGCGGAAGAAACCCACAGGCGTAGGATGTCGGCCCCCATCTGGTTAATCACCTTCAGTGGATCCACCACGTTGCCCAGCGATTTACTCATTTTGCGCCCGTTTTCGTCCACCACGAAACCGTGGGTGAGCACTGCCCGGTAAGGCGCCCGGCCCCGGACAGCCACCGAGGTGTTCAGTGAAGAATTGAACCAACCCCGGTGCTGGTCACTGCCTTCCAGGTACAGGTCGGCGGGCCAGCTCAGGTCGGGCCAGATACCCGGTTCGTCCAACACCGCCACGTGGCTGGAGCCGCTGTCGAACCATACGTCCATGGTGTCGGTTTCTTTAGTAAATTCCGCACCCCCGCATTCCGGGCAGACCAGCCCCGGGGGCACCAAGTCTTTGGCTTCTCGGGCGAACCACACGTCGGCGCCGTGTTCCCGGAACAGCTGCTGTAAATGTTCGATAGTTTGATCGTTAATCACCGGTTTATTGCAGGAGCCGCAGTAAAGTATGGGAATGGGCACCCCCCAGGTCCGTTGGCGGGATACGCACCAGTCACCGCGGTTGGCTACCATGTTGTAGATGCGGTCCCGGCCCCAGGCGGGGATCCAACGCACCTGATCGATAGCGTCCAGAGCTGTCTGGCGAAATCCTTCAATGGAAGCAAACCACTGCTCGGTAGCCCGGAAAAAGACCGGTTGTTTGCAGCGCCAGCAGTGCGGGTACTGGTGTTTGATGGTATGATCCTTGATTAAAGCACCGCTTTCTTGCAGGGTTTCCAGTACCCCGGCGTTGGCCTCGTGGTAAACCCGACCAGCGAACTTGCCACCCTCGTCAGTAAATTTACCCCGACCGTCGATAGGTGACATGATGGGCAGACCGTATTTTAAGCCTACCAGATAGTCTTCATGGCCGTGTCCCGGTGCGGTATGCACGCAGCCGGTACCTGCTTCCAGGGTGACGTGGTCGCCCAAGATCAAGACCGATTGCCGATCGATGAAGGGGTGCCCGCAAACGATTCCCTCCAGGTCGGCGCCCTTGAACTCCTTAAGCACCGGGCCGTCGCCTAAGCCGGTTTCCCGCAGGAAGAAATCTTTCAGCTCTTTGGCCACCAACAGTTTTGCCCCGGCGCTTTCCATCAGCACGTAATCGAACTCGGGGTGCAGGCTGATGGCCATATTGGCCACCAGGGTCCAGGGGGTGGTGGTCCAGATAACCGCATAGGTGTTTTCTTCCGGCAGCTTGCCTTTGCCGTCCCGAACAGGAAACTTGACGTATATGGAAGGTGATTTCTTATCGGCGTACTCTACCTCGGCCTCGGCCAGGGCAGTTTCGCAGGATGCGCACCAGTGCACCGGTTTTAGACCCTTGTAAATATAACCCCTTTTGGCCATTTCGCCGAATACCCCGATTTGCCGGGCTTCGAAGTGCGGCATCAGGGTCATATAGGGGTTGTCCCAGTCACCGCGTACACCCAATCGTTTGAACTCTTCCCGCTGAATGCCCACAAACTTTAAGGCGTATTCTTTACACTTGTTCCTAAATTCAACTATATCGATCTTGTGGCGGTTTAGACCCAGGCTTTTAATGGCCTGCTGCTCGATGGGCAGGCCGTGAGTGTCCCAACCGGGCACATACGGAGCATCGAAACCCGCCATGGAGTGATACTTGACCACGATATCCTTAAGCACTTTGTTCAGGGTGTGGCCCAGGTGGATGTGACCGTTGGCGTATGGTGGGCCGTCGTGTAGAATAAACTTGGGCCGGCCGCTGTTTTTTTGCTGTACCCGTTTGTAAATGTCCATTTCTTCCCATGCTTTAATAATCTCGGGTTCACGCTGGGGCAGGTTGCCCCGCATGGGGAATTCGGTTTTAGGCAGATTCAGGGTTTTACCGTAGTCCATTGTAATGCACCTCTGTATCTTTAAATTATAAGTTACTATCATGAAAATACTTTTTAGGGTGCCATCCTGAGCGTAGCGAAGGATTTAGATTCTTCATTTCGTTCAGAATTACCACGCGTACCCGCACCACGATAAACGAATACAACTTACCG
>JAENYQ010000072.1:16478-18475 GCA_016841675.1 Desulfotomaculum sp. | reverse complement strand
CGATAAACGAATACAACTTACCGGTTGTTATTTATAATTGACAAAATTATTCACTTTACAGATTAGGCTTGTCATCCTGAGCGTAGCGAAGGATCTGGGCTTTAAGATTCTTCGCTGCGCTCAGAATGACAGATTCGTTGTATTCATAGCAATGACACGACGCTGTACCACTTACTGAGTTAACGGTATAACCATAAAAAATTATGCGTTTTGAGGCATAGTGAGGAATCTGAATATTTAAGTAGCTTTAAAATGCGAAGGCGGTATTGTTTTTTGGGCCTCAAGCTTTGATAGGAGCGGTTAATGGTGAGTAACATGAGGATTTTTATTGATTTTGGCAGTACGTTTACTAAAATGGTGGCTTTTGACCTGGATGCGGATGAACTGGTGTCTCGGGTTCAAGTCCCTTCGACCGTTGACTGTGATATCACGATTGGGTTGGAGGAAGCATTCGCCAAGATGTCAGGTGAAGTTAGCATTGGCGATGCCGAGAAAAGGCAGGCCGTGGCCTGCAGCAGCGCTGCCGGAGGATTGCGCGTTGTTTGCGTGGGGTTGGTGACCGAGTATACCACCGAGGCCGCCCGCATGGCTGCATTGGGGGCGGGGGCAAAGTTGGTGGGAGTGTATTCCTTCGAACTGGCCAAATCTGAGGTGGCCGAGATAGAGGAAATCGCTCCTGATATAGTTTTGCTTACCGGCGGCACAAACGGGGGCAACAAGAAAGTCATCATTCATAACGCCGAAATGTTATCTAGGGCTGGGAGCAGGGTGAGTAATATCATCGTCGCCGGCAATAAGTCGGCTAATGACGATATTAAGGATATCTTTACCGGTTCGGATAAGAACGTTATTTTCACTAACAACGTGCTGCCGGAAATTGGCGTACTTGACGTTGAGTCTTCCAATCAGAAGATTAGAGAATTGTTTATCAATCGTATCACTGAAGCCAAGGGAGTAGCGCGGGTTAAAGCTTTGATTCACGATGTAATCATGCCCACTCCCTCGGCTGTGCTTGAGGCGGCCAGGCTCATGGCGGACGGCCTTCCTGGTTACCCTGGTCTGGGTGAGTTGATATTAGTCGATGTGGGCGGTGCTACTACGGACGTGTACTCAATTGCCAAGGGTAGTCCGACCAAAAGCGGCGTTAGTATGGCCGGGCTGCCTGAGCCCTATGCTAAAAGAACTGTAGAAGGCGATCTGGGCTTGGTGCATAACCTGGAAACGTTAAAAAAAATCGCCAGGGCGGGAGAAATCCCGGCCAGTTTTGATGAAACTGTCCAAAACTTCTGTGAAATAGGTGGAGTCCCCACAGGGAATGAGCAAGTGGCATGCCACTCTCTGCTATCTTATTTAGCGGTTAAAACGGCGGTGGAGCGGCATGTGGGACGGATAGAGGTGCGTGTTTATCCCAACGGTGAAATGCTGCTGCAGAGAGGGAAGGATTTGACCCGGGTGCAGTGGGTTGTCGGTTCCGGCGGGCCAATATCTTTTGCCCGTGATCCGCGCCCAATCCTGGAGGGAGCGCTATTGCATGAAAACACCCCAGCGTTGCTAAAACCTAAAGCTCCGGGCATGCTGGTGGATCAAAACTACATACTTTTTGCAATAGGCTTGCTAGCTCAAAGCGAACCGGCCAAAGCATTAAATATACTCAAGAAATACATGAAGCGATTGTAAGTCAGAACGAAGTGAAGAATCATAAAGCTCAGATCCTTCGCTGCGCTTAGGATGACAATCATAAAAACTGCATTCCAGCCACTGTCATTCTGAACGAAGTGAAGAATCATAAAGCTTAGATCCTTCGCTGCGCTCAGGATGACAATCGTAAAAACTGCATTCCAGACACTGTCATTCAGAACGCAGTGAAGAATCATAAAGCTTAGATCCTCCGCTATGCTCAGGATGACAATCGTAAAAACTGCATTCCAGACACTGTCATTCTGAACGCAGTGAAGAATCATAAAGCTTAGATCCTCCGCTATGCTCAGGATGACAAT
>JAENYQ010000072.1:0-16378 GCA_016841675.1 Desulfotomaculum sp. | reverse complement strand
AACGCAGTGAAGAATCATAAAGCTTAGATCCTCCGCTATGCTCAGGATGACAATCGTAAAAACTGCATTCCAGACACTGTCATTCTGAACGCAGTGAAGAATCATAAAGCTTAGATCCTCCGCTATGCTCAGAATGACAACTGTAAAATATGTTTCCAGGACATTAAATACTCATGCGGAGGAATAGCAAAATGGAAATTAAAGTTAGACAAAAGCGTATTGATGAAGAAAAATTTCTTGAAATGCGTAAAGACGTATTGGCGTTATGGCCGACAGGCAGGGAAATTGAGAATCTTGATGAGGGCGTAGCGTACCAAAAGAGCTTGCCTGACAGCAAAAACTTCTACAAGGTGCTTAAGAAGGTTAACGAAGAAGGCCGGATGGTTCTCTTTCCCAGGGCCGGTACGCCTATATTGGAAGAGGAAATTAAGCTCGTTCGCACTTTAAATGATTTAGGCATCACATTAACGCCGCTTACAACCGACAGTTATACCAGAAATCTGCAATTTGAAAAGGCTCAACAGGGTTTGGAAGAGAGTATCAAGACCGGTAAAGCTAAACTGAACGGGTACCCGATTATCAATCACGGAGTAAAAAACAACCGGAAATTGGTTGAGTCCTGCAACAGCTGCTTCGATCCGAGATGTTCACGGCTGGCCAATAGCCTGGTGGGAGAGATGGCCTTTGCCTCCGGCATGACCGCCATGCCCAACAGCTTCTTTGCCTGGATCGGCGGCTATGATAAGAAAGCCACGGTTGAAGAGTGCATTGAGACTGCGCAATATTTAGGCCGGCTAATCGGCTATTACGCTGACCGGGGCGTAATCATTACCACCGACTGTCACGGCTGGCTGCCCAACGGTGTAATGCCCATGAGTGTAAACATAGCCACCCAGATTATTGAAGCGCTCATTTCCGCCGGGCAAGGCGTGAAGAGTGTGATGCCGCAGATTAATTTACAGGGGAGCCTGGCGCAAGATCTTGGCGATATTAGGATCGTGCCGCAGCTTTACAAAAAGTATTTCGACAAGTTAGGCTATAGTGACGTTATGATTCCCGGCATAGTAGGCAGCCAGGTTCCGCTTTATCCTTTCCCCCAAGATATGGGCGGTGCGTTTGGCTATATTACTTATACCGCGATGGTGGCGGCACTTGGCCAAGTCCCCGCTGCCTTCCTGAAAACTATTGACGAGGCTTTGGGCGTCCCCAGTCTGGAATCCCATGTGGAGACCTACAAGGCTTGCCAGTGGATTTTCAATGTGGTGCGGACGCAGAATATTGAAATTGACAACGCAGACATCCAGCAGGAAATGAAGATTACCGAGGCTGAAGTGACAGCCATTCTGGACCGAGTGCTGGAGCTGGGCGATGGTGACATTGCTGTGGGGGCAATAAAAGGAGTGGAGGCCGGGGTGCTTGACTCTCCCTTTTCTATAAACATCCATGCCCGGGATAATGTGCTTGGCATTAGGGATGTTAAAGGGGCCTGCCGCTATCTTGAGTTCGGGAACTTGCCGCTGCCCGAGGAGATTAAGGATTTCCATCGCCAGAAGTTAGCGGAGCGAGAAGCGCTTGAGGGTAGAAAGATGGATTTCCATGTGTCGATTGAAGATTTCTGGGCCATCAGCAAAGGGAAGTTGCTTGGTGTACCTGCCCAAAGGAAACGCTAAACGCTACACTTATGTTTGGATTGTCATTGCTATGAATATCAAGAAGGATCCTGTCATTGCTATGAATACAAACGAATCTGTCATTCTGAGCGCAGCGAAGAATCTTAAAGACCAGATCCTTCGCTACGCTCAGGATGACAAGCTTAATCTTGACGAAGGTAGATTGTATTCGTTTATCGTGGTGCGGGTACGCATGGTAATTCTGAGCGCAGCGAAGAATTTTAAAAGATAAGATCCTTCGCTATCGCTCAGGATGACAAGCTTAATCTGAACAAAGGTAAGTTGTATTCATTTATCGTGGTGCGAGTACGCATGGTAATTCTGAACGAAGTGAAGAATCTAAACTCCTTCGCTACGCTCAGGATGACAGCACTTAATTCTATTTTTAGGGCAAAAGGGGGAGTATTCTTAAATGAAAGACACAGTTAAAATAATAACCGGGACCGTTGGAGTGGATGCCCACGTTATCGGGACTAAAATATTATCCAGGGCTTTGCGCGAGGCGGGATTCAACGTCATTGAGTTGGGCGCCCAGACGCCGACGGAAGAATTTATCAAGGTGGCTCAGGAAACGGATGCCGATGCTATACTGATGAGTTCACTGTACGGAATGGCCGAACAGGATTTGCAAGGATTTAAAGAACAATGCCTTGAGGCCGGACTTGATGACGTTTTGCTATACATTGGCGGCATTCTCGCCGTGTCGAAGCACGATTTTAAAGAGGATGAGGTGAAGTTCAAAAAATTGGGCTTCGACAGAGTGTATCCGCCAGAAGCCGATATGGAGGCGGCGTTCGAAGACCTGCGCAGTGACCTGAGGATAAAGGGGAAGATGTAAGGGCAGGAGTCAGAAGTCAGGCGTCAGGAGTCAGGAGTCAGGAGTCAGAAGACAGAAGACAGAAGACAGAAGACAGAAGACAGAAGACAGAGTGAAATAAGGATGAATGTAAATTGCCAGAGTATATTTTCGGAGCATTTTACATTCTGGCTACTGACTCCTGACTCCTGAATTCTTCATTAACTATAGGAGGTAATCCACTGTGGATGCTGCTTACTTGTTTGTTAAAAACTTTACGGATGTCAAGTTTGAGGATTTGCCTGTTGATGTCGTGGAGGCAACGAAGAAGCAGGTTTTGGACTTTTTTGGCGTTGCGCTGGCCGGTTCGTCCAAGGTTGGCGTTACGGAAATAAAAGAGCTTGTTGTAGAGTGGGGTGGGGCGCCACAAAGCAGCATTATTAGCTGGGGTCATCAAGTGCCGGCTATGAATGCCGCTCAGGTAAATGCCACGATGGCGCATGCCCTGGACTATGACGATGTGCACGAGATTGCCGTAATGCACCCGGGAGTAGTTGCTCTGCCTACAGCACTGGCGGCAGCCGAGCTTAAGGGGGGGCTGAGCGGTAAAGAGTTTATCACGGCCATCGCTTTGGGCACCGATTTTATATGCAGACTTGGGCTGGCGACCAGGCCGGGGCAGAATATACACGTTTTTGGTTGGCATCTTACCTCACTTTACGGGTACATGACTGCTGCGGCTGTGGCGGGCAGGGTACTGGGTCTGGACGAGGAGGCCATGATTAACGCCATTGGCATTGGCTATCACCAGTCTGCCGGCAACGGTCAATGCGTTAAGGATGGCGCGCTGACGAAAAGGATGGGGCCGGGGATGGCCGTGAAAGGTGGCATAACTGCCGCTTTGATGGCGCAAAAGGGCATCACGGGCGCTAAAAACTGCCTTGAGGGCATTCACGGCATTTATAACGTGTACCACCAGGGCAGCTATTCGCAGCATGCTTTAATTGGGGAACTGGGCACCAGGTTTGAGGGTGTGAATGTCTCCATTAAGCCTTATCCCTGCTGCCGGGGAGTTCACCCTTTCATTGATGCGGCACTAACCTTGGTAAATGAACATGAAATTGCGGCCCGGGATGTGGAAAGCATTTTGATATCGTGCGGTGAGGGTACTTATGGTTTGCTCGGTGCGCCTTTGGAAGTGAAAGCGAGGCCGCGCAACTTTGTGGACAGCCAGTTTAGCCTTCCCTGGGGGGTGGCAACAGCTGTGGCCAGGAAGCGAGCTGCCATAGATGATTTCACTGAGGTCGCGATTCACAGCCAGGATATCCTGGACGTTGCCGGCAAGATAGATGTTGAAATTGACCCCGGCTTGAACCGGGCGGATGTTATTGAGCCGGCGCGCGTGAGAATTACTACGAAGGACGGGAAATCTTATGTCGAGCAAGTGGATTTACCCACTGGTACTCCCACCAGACCGTTGTCTTTTGCTGATTGTGAGCGCAAGTTCCGGGATTGTATTGGCCACGCTGAGAGACGTATTCCACAAGCAAACGCTGATAAGTTGGTGAGCTTGGTGGCGCGGCTGGAAGAAGTGGATGATGTTAGAGAGTTAATGGATGTTGCGGCTTGGGATTGAGTGTATGTTTGGTTTGACAAATATTAATCAAACTGTGGGAGGTATGGCAAATGAAAAAAAGATTTTTAATGGCGGCAATTATGTTTTTAGGGATCACCCTTTTGGCCGGTTGTGGTGGGCAAGCTGCCGAGACGCCGGGGTCTGCGGCGCAGGATGCGGCGAAACAGATTAAGCTGCGGCTTGTAACGGAGTATTCTTTAAGCGACAAACGGGGAGAGATTGTTCAAGCCTTCGCGGACCAAGTTGAGCAAGAAACAAATGGCGGAATTAAGATCGAGATATATCCTGATGGCCAACTTTTTAAGTCTGATGCACACTATGAGGCAGTGTCGGCCGGCAGCGTTGAAATGGCAGTGACCCACTTTGGCAAAGGGTGGCCGCAAATTATTCCCGAGATAACAATAATGGGCGCCGGGGTTTTCGAGGATTCCACCCATGCTTTCAAGGCTTTGAACGGACCTTTAGGTGATAAATTAAGCAAGCTGCTGGAGGAAAAAGCGAACACTAAATTGCTCGCCTGGACGGGTGCCGGCAATGTGGATGCCATGGGTTGTAGGAGTATGCAGATTACGAAGCCGGAAGATTTGAAAGGACTTAGACTCAGGGTGCCTAATGCGTCTCAGTCAGCTTTAGTTGAAGCGCTCGGGGGAGCCCCGACCCTCATTAATCCGTCAGAGGCATATTTGGCCCTGCAGCGCGGCACAATCGATGGAGTTTTTTCGACAACGCCTTCCGGCGTTGTACACAGCAAGCTGTACGAAGTAGCTGGATACTGGACGCGGATTAGTATTTCCCTTGGCCTGGAGCATGGCTTTGTAATTAATCAGGAAGCTTGGGAAAAAATACCTGAGGATATGCAGCAAGTGATTGCACAGGCGGCCCAGGACAAGGGAAAAGCATTGGTTATGGACCTGGAAGCGGTTGCTGACCAGGAGTGGGCGGCAGTAGCGGAGGCGGGCGCACAGGTTTATGTAGTGCCGCAGGATGAAGTAGCAAAATGGAGAGAATTATTGGCTCCTGCCAGAACTGCTATATTGGAGGAAGTGCTTGACAAAGATACGGCAGCTGAATTACTGGAGCTGGCCGCAATGTCCAAATAATATCTGGCGCCTGTTAATCCGGTCTCATTCTATGTGCCGGGGCACCCTTCGCGGGTGCCCGGCACCCATACCCGGGATGACACCATAAAGATTATTTTTGGGGTAGAAGATAGGAGGATGAGGATGAGACATTTAGAATCGACTACTTCGCCAGAAATGGGGACTCCGCCTTTTCTAAAGCTGGCTGACGCCTGCGGCAGAATAATTGATTATATATCGAAAGCACTGGGGTTTGCCGGAGGGGTTCTTTTACTATTGGCCGGTTTTGTGGTTACCTATGAGGTTATTGTGCGGTATGTATTTCATGCTCCCACCAAATGGACCTTCGAGGTAAGCATACTTCTGGTTTTAGCGGCGGTCTTTACTTCGGTGGCCTACGGTCTGAAAGAAAACAGTCATGTCAAAGTACAGGTGATAGTTAATCTGTTGCCTAAACAGACCCGGGCGGTATTTGAGATTGTCAGCTGCCTTTTTGTACTTGGCTATTCAATTTTGTTTGTCCGCTGTGCTATAGATATGGTTATGCGCAGCTATACCCTGTCTGAGAAGAGCGCTTTGCTGTATCTGCCGTTATGGCCGATTAAAGCTATCATTCTCTTATCCTTTGTGATGCTGGCCTTACAGGCTGTCAAAATATTAATCACCAATGCCTACAACATCTTTACCGGCCCGGATGTGGGGCGGACCGGGCTAAAGTTTTCGGCTTTGATGGTATGTGGTTTTGGGCTTGCCTTCTTACTGGGGATAGTGGTGAGCACTAGCGTCAGCCCGGTCGTCGGTCTGGTTGTGCTGCTGCTGATTCTATTGGCTGCCGGGGTGCCGGTCGGCTTTTCCATCGCCATTGTGAGTACCATTGGTTTTACCATTGCGGTGGATTTAGCCCGTGGGCTGGACGCTACCCCTAAAATGTTTTATCAGGTCTGGAATGATTTTACAATTATGGCGGTACCTCTTTTTGTGTTCCTTGGCTATATGATGCACCGGTTTGGACTAGCTTCCGATATATATAACTTTGCCCGGATGTGGATTGGGCACATCCCGGGAGGCCTGGCGGTGGCCACAATTGGTGCCTGCGGAATTTTTGCCGCCATTTCCGGGTCCAGCATGGCCAACGCCGTTACTATCGGGCTGGTGGCCATACCGGCTATGGTTACTTACCAGTACAGCAGGAGAATGGCGGCCGGGCTGGTAGCGGTGGGGGGGACATTGGGCGTCCTGGTTCCTCCGAGCACGGCGTTTCTCCTCATTGGGGTCATGACTCAGGAATCGATTGGACATCTGTTCATGGCCGGGATTGTGCCGGGGATACTGGCCTTTGGGCTCCTTTCCATAACAGCGGTGTTAATTTGTATCAAAACAGGTGCATACGAACCATTACCCAAGGCATCGTTAAAAGAGAGAGTGGATAGCAGCAAAGGAGCTATCGGTAGCCTGTTGATGCCGCTAATTATCCTGGGGGGCATTTACAGCGGCGTATGTACTCCTACAGAGGCGGCAGGCGTTGCGGTGGTGTATGCTTTTTTGCTGGCGCTGCTCAACAAGCGATTAAATTTTGCGCAGATGCTTGAAGTGATCGCGGATTCCACCAAGACAGTGGCCATGATTGCAGTATTGGTGGGTGCAGGAATAGCATTATCGAACGTAACGGCGATGCTTCAAGTACCCCAAACAGCCGCCTCGTTGGTTGTTTCGTCGGGACTGCCCGGCTGGATGGTGGTAGCCGGCACGTTGTTTATGGTATTTGTGCTGGGCATGTTCTTAGACGGTGGCGCAATTGTTATTCTTACCATGCCTATTTTAGCTCCGATTATTCACGCTCTGGGCTTTGATTTGATCTGGTACGCGGTTTTGGTTGTTCTTTGCACGGAGATAGGTCTTATTACTCCCCCGGTGGGGCTGAATGTTTTTATAGTGCAACAAATCTCAGGCATTGATACTTACGATGTTATCAGGGGCTCCATCCCGTTCGTTGTTGTCCTGGCCTTAACTATGCTTCTTGTAGCTCTGTTCCCGTCCCTGGCACTGTGGCTGCCGGGGAAGATGTAAGGGAGTTAAGGAGACAGGAGTCAGTAGTCAGTAGTCAGTAGTCAGTAGTTAAGGAGTCTGGAGTTGGAGACAGGAGTTGTTGTTAGGTGGGGCAAGAGGTTAGTCAGTTACAGACTTATTCCAGGAACATTTTTTATTCTGAATTCTGACTACTGACTCCTGACTACTGAATTCGGAATTCTCAAAATTCCGAATTCCTAATGAAGAAGGAGGTGCATTTTTCGTGGGATATTATATTGGGCTAGACGGCGGCGGTACTTTTACCGACTGTGTGGCGATGGATGACGAGGGCCGCCTGTACTACGCCAAGGCTCCTACAACTAAAGAGGATTTTTCGGTGGGGATGTTCGACGCGCTTTCAGCCCTGGCTGCTGAATGCGGCACTACGCCGGAGAATTTAATTGCCTCGGCGGCGCGTTTTAGCCTGGGCACTACTGTTGGTACCAATTTGCTTGTAGAGCGCAAAGGTGCTCGCACAGGGCTTTTGGCCACTGCCGGTCACGGGGATGCTATTCTGATGATGCGCGGTTCGGGCCGCATGGCCGGATTGGACCCTGAAAAATACTATCATCCGCAGGACACAAACAAACCCGAACCCCTGGTGCCGCGGGCCTTGATTAAAGAGATTAACGAGCGAGTTGATTGTAATGGTAAAGTCGTGGTTCCGCTGGACATCGATGAAGTGGAGGCTGCGGTGCGCAGCCTGGTTGATGCGGGGGTTACAGCCATTGCGGTGGCGTTTTTGTGGTCTTTTAAGAACCCGGCGCATGAACAGAAAGTAGTTGAGATTATCCGGCAGGTTGCCCCTGATGTATTCTTTTCCTGTTCGCATCGGGTAGTCCCTCGCATGGGTGAGTATGAGCGCACTGTGGCCACGGTAATCAACAGTTACGTAGGCCCAAGCTCGGAAGCTTATTTTAAAAGCGCCTCGCAGCGTCTTCACGAGGCCGGATTGCAGCACCCACTGCTGGTAATGCAAGTTTCAGGCGGTGTACTGCGGGCGCAACAGGCCGTTGAAGTCCCCTTGACGTCGCTGGGTTCGGGGCCTGTGGGCGGGTTGATTGGGTCACTTTATCTGTCCAGGAACCTGGGCCATCAGTATGTTATCGCCACCGACATGGGAGGCACGTCCTTTGAAGTGGGCCTGATTGTGGACGGCGAACCGCTAATGACCGATGAGAACATCGTCAATCAGTACCGGTATAAGCTGCTTCAACAACAGACCATGTCCATCGCGTGCGGCGGCGGCAGTCTGGCCCGGTTGGATCCTTATAGCCGGTCCATTCGTGTCGGCCCGGAAAGTGCCGGGGCCAACCCCGGGCCGGTGTGCTACCGGCGGGGTGGTACCGAACCGACGGTTACTGATGCCGACGTGGTACTGGGGCTGCTTTCGGCGGAAAATTTCCTGGGCGGCCGAATGCCGCTGGACCGAGATGCTGCTGTGCGGGCTGTCGGGGCACTGGGCAAACAGGTTGGCCTGGAACCCGAGGAGGCCGCGGCTGGCATTCTGCGTATTAATAACGCTAAAGCTGCCGAACTGATTCGGCAGCAAACGGTTATTCGGGGCTACGATCCCAGGGATTTCATCGTGTATGCCTACGGCGGGGCTGGTCCGCTGCATGCTTTTAACTATGCCCGGGAACTAGGGGTCAAGGGAGTGGTAATACCACTGGGCAACGGGGCCTCGACGCTTTCAGCCTACGGTTGCGCGACGTCGAACCTGGTCCGGTATTTTGAGTCTGAGCAGATGTGCTTTTACCCCTTCCCGCTGGGTGAACTGAACGAGCAGATTGCGCTATTGGAAGCCGAGGCCCAAAAGTCCCTGGACGAGATGGGCAATACAGCCGAGGATGTTTCGTTGGAGCGCTTCGGTTTGATGCGCTACCGCGGCCAGTGGCTGCACAATCTGCAGATGCGTTTACCCGCCGGCACCCTGGGGTCTTTAGAGGTTGAACAGGTGGTAAATGATTTTAGGTCCACTTACGATAAGCTTTACGGCAGCGGCGCCGGGCAGGTCTCCCAGGGAGTGGAGCTATTTACATTGCGTATTCGGGCTATCGCTCGTTTACGCCGCCCCAAACAGGCTTCATGTGGGGAATCGGTTATGGAAATTGCCGCTGCGGCCCACTTGGGAGCCCGGCGGATTTTTTGGCCGGACCAGATGGCTGAAATTGAAAGCCAGGTGTTCGATGGCCGTTACTTGCGCTTTGGCAATTGTGTAACCGGGCCGGCAGTGGTGGAACTGCCTTACACTTCCATCCCTGTGGGAAAAGGGCAGGCTCTGAATGTCGATGCTTATGGCAACCTGGTGCTGCGGTTGGAAGAAACGACTGTATCCGTAAGGAGGAATTAAGCATGGAACAGACTGCCAACATTATATGGGACGGTGTGGCCCGCGGCTACATACCGCCGGATGTGCTGCGCATAAGTCCCAAACTCCAGTTGCATACCAAAGGGGCGGCTGATGTTGACCCCATTACTTACGAGGTGGCCCGTAATACCCTGCTGAACATCAATCTTGAACACGGGCAGACCATTCAAAAGCTGAGCATTTCGCCGATTACTATGTTGGTACGTGATTTCCAGTGTGCCATCCTGACCGAGAACGGCGATGTGATGTGCTTGGGCCCGTACTTGTTGTATTTGGGTAATATGCTGGGCCTGATTACTAAGTGGATTTTGGAAAACCGCAGCGAGGAACCGGGGATTGAGGACGGGGATGTATTCTTGTGTAATGACCCGTACGTGGGCACCTCGCATCAGCAGGACACCGGCTTGACTTGTCCGGTTTTCTGGCAGGGGGAACTGTTCTGCTGGGTATCAAACAGTGTGCATTATAGCGATGTGGGGGGGCCTATGCCCGGCAGTTTCTGCCTTAATTCCAATACTATCTGGGAAGATCCGCCCTGCTTTCCACCCATCAAGTTGATGGAGCGTGGCCAAATCAGGACAGACTTGGAACAGTTATTCCTGCGCCAGTCACGTCTCCCCGACACGGTGGCAATGGATTTACATGCTGCCATTGCCGGGTTGAGTGTGGCCAAGGAGCGCATCATTAAACTAATCGAACGTTATGGGCCGGACACGGTCAAAGGTGTGATGAACCGAATTATAGATGCCGGGGAGTTGGCTATTGAGGAAAAACTGCAGCTAATCCCCGACGGCCGCTGGTCCGAGCGCGTATATACCGAAGCAGCAGTGCCGGGGGACCGGGGCATTTACGCGAGCCAGATTAACATCATCAAGGAAGGTGGCTTCCTGTACGTCGATAACGAGGGCACCTCGCCGCAGGTTGGTGCGATTAATAACACTTACGCCGGACTGGCCGGCGGTACCCTGGCAGCGATGACCATTATGCTGGCCTACGACCTGGCCGGCGTGAGCGGTGGTCTTTACCGCCGGGTGAAATTTAGACCGGTGCCAGGTACTATAACCTGCGCCGATTACCCGGCCCCCATTAGTATTGCGGGGCAATTCAACATGCCGATGGTAGTGGCTACTGCCACCGGTGCGGTGGCCAAGATGGTGGCCTGTGCGGATTCCCCGCTCCGGGAAAAGGCGATTGCCATGGCAGATGTGCATGCCTACGGCGGCAGCATATTCAACGGGATTAACCAGCATGGACAGTTTTTCGTGGGCATGAACGCCGGTATGGCGGTCGGCGCTTTGCCGGCCTCTCCGGTGCGGGACGGAGTAGACACGGGTGGCCTTTTCTGGGTGCCCGGGATGGAAGCGGCCAATGTCGAGGAAAACGAATTGGCCTGGCCGGTATTGACGCTGTACCGGCGTCACAACACTGCCGGGGCCGCCGGGGCCGGGCGGTTCCGAAGCGGCCTGGGCGCTGAAGAGGCCTGGGTGCTGCATGGTGCCCCGCAGATGAGCATGGAAGTGTACATGAACGAGAGCTTTGTTAAGAACCAGGGCTTGTTGGGCGGCAACCCCGGTGGACGTTCCTTTTTCCAGGTCAAAAAGAACACGGATGTACGGCTGTGCCTGGCTGAAGGCAAGTTGCCGCAAAACCTGGCGGACTTATCCGGGGGGGACGTGCCGATGTACTTCAAGGGCCCGCCTATTACTCTGGAGGCAAATGATGTGTGGAGTTCCAACTTACCTAATTTCGCCGGGTATGGCGACCCACTGGATCGGGACCCCGCTCTGGTAGCAATTGATGTGTCCGAGGGTAAGTTGACTACTGCTGACGCCCAGCAGGTTTACGCTGTAATCTTCGGAGCTGATGGCAGTGTTGACGAGGAAAATACTCGCGCCTGCCGGGCAGGTAGGAAACAAGCTCGCTTAGCTGCTTGCCCCTAAAACAAACGCGTTTCCCAATAACCATCGGATTCCAAATCGTAGGGGCACCCAACGCGGGTGCCCGGTATCACGACAACGATTGCGGATATTGTTCGGACCAATTGAAAGGAGGCCACTAAAATGCGCCAGCAGATATGCATTGGGGATAACCTGCGGCTTGAGCGGAGAGCAGGTGAGGCTCGCTTCATCTGCTCATGTGACCGGGATCTGGGTACCGGGCAGGTCAATTTCAAGGAACATTGCCGGGTCAAGGAGTCCTCGTCTTCGGACATCGGTCCGGGATACGCCTCATCCGACCCGGAAATGGCCGGCCAGATGTGTTTCAGGGAGTTCTTCTGCCCGGGCTGTGGAGTCCGGTTGACTACGGAGGTTGCCCTGGTGGGTAGTCCTTATTTGTGGGATATTCAACCCAAGCTGTAACCCGTTATAAAAAAACCAAATAGGAGGAATTGTAATGCTGCTTGAAAATAAAGTTGCCATAGTTACTGGCGGGTCCAAAGGAATTGGCAGAGGAATAGCTGTTAAATTTGCCATGGAAGGCTGCGATGTGGTTATCGCTGATGTTGATTTAAAAGAATCAGAAGAAACCTTAAATGAAGTCAAAAAAATGGGCCGAGACGGACTTGTTGTAGCATGTGACATTACAAACAGCGACAAAGTACGCGAACTGGTTAAGGCGACTGTCACCAAGTTCGGTAAAGTTGATATTTTGGTCAATAATGCGGGCATGGGGGCAAACGCAGGACCAACAACCAGCGTGGCCACCATACCGGAAGACGAATGGGATAAGGTGGTGGCCATAAACTTAAAAGGCGCCTTTTTATGCTGCAAGGAAGTTGTACCCCTGATGAAAGAAAAAGGAAACGGCATCATTATCAATCTTTCATCTTTGGGTGCGGTCCATCCTCCCGGAGTGCACCCGCATTACCATGCCGCCAAAGCCGGCATTCTGGGTCTGACCTATGACATGGCCCGGGAATTGGGCCCTTCTAATATTAGGGTTAACGCCATCATGCCCGGCCCTATTCGCACACCATTTTATGATCCCATTGTTAAGGATATGTCAGATGAAGAAAAAGCAGCTTTCTTTGATATGCTTAACAATCTTGCACCCTTGCGGAGGATGGGCACTCCTGAGGATATTGCAGGTGCCGCTTTATTTTTAGCCTCAGAACTTTCGGCATTTGTTACCGGCGCAGTAATACCTGTCACCGGTGGATTACCGTTGCAGCCATCCAACCACTAATTGGAAGAGCATTCGAAACGAAAAGCATACGCGAAAAAGGGGACAGGCTCCTTTTTCGGCTTTTTGAAAAAGGTGCCTGTCCCCTTTTTCCTTTGATGGGACCACATATGCACTTTCGAATGCAGAGACTATAATAAAAATTAAGGAGGAGAAAAGATGCCCTTGGGTTATGTGGATGCTATGCTCCGTTTTAATCTAACTGATCACACAGTTATTACAGAAAGTCTTTCACCCGAAGTGTTGAAGGAATGGCTGGGTGGTACAGGGTTAGGCGTTAAATATATGTATGATGAAGTCGATCCCTTAACCGCTTGGGATGATCCTGAAAATCGCATGATATTGGCTACCGGTCCTCTGGCAGGCACGTCCGTTAAAGGCTCGGGCAATTATTGCGTAGTTACAAAGGGTCCTATGACAGGGGGTTTGGCCACAACCCAGGCTAACGGTTTTTGGGGAGCGTTTCTTAAGTTTTGTGGTTATCAGGGAATAGTCCTTCAAGGGCAGTCTCCGGAATGGGTATATATTTACATCGATGAAGACAAGGTCGAAATCAAGTCCGCTGCCCATCTCGTCGGACTGGATACCATTCAGACGCAACAAGCGTTGCATAAGGAATACCAATTGAAACCCACCCAACTTAGTGTGTGCTGCATCGGACCGGCAGGTGAGAACTTGGTCAGATTTGCCTGTTTAGCGGGTGATTACGGTCATGTCGCCGCCCATAACGGAGTGGGAGCGGTATTAGGTGCGAAGAAAGTGAAAGCTATTGCGGTGCGACGGGGAAAGAAAAGCGTTGCAGTTTTCGATAAGGACGCCTTGCGTGAACTTGCCGCCCAAATAAACGAGACGGCCAAGAGTACTCCTGCCGGTGGTGATTGTTACCAGTGGGGAACAAATGCCGGGCACCCGGTATTACACAGAATAGGCGGTCTACCGGTAAAGAACCTGACTACAAGTATTTTCCCCGAGAATGTTGATTATGACGGGAAGGTGCTGCGAGAAAAATTTGCATACAAGAAAAAACCATGTTGGGGTTGTGATTGGAATCATTGCGGAACCTTAAAGATTACATCCGGGCCATTTCAAGGGTTCGAATCTGATGAACCGGAATATGAAGCGATGGTGGCAACTGGGCCGCTGATTGGCGTAACTGATCCCGCATTATCCCTTATGCTGGCCGATAGGATTGATCGTCTTGGTATAGATTGCAATGAAACAGGCTGGCTGGTAGCCTGGGTAATGGAATGTTTTGAAAAAGGATATTTAACGGCCCAAGATCTTGATGGCTTAGAAATGACTTGGGGTAATTTTGCCGGCACAAAATCTTTGTTAGAAAATGTGGCTGCAAGAGAAGGATTCGGCTCTCTTCTGGCCGAGGGAGTGATGCGGGCGGCTAAAAAAATTGGCGGCCCCGCCTTGGAATGCGCTGTGTTTACTGACAAAGGCAACTCTCCCCGGGGCCACGACCACAGAGCAATTTGGTATGAATACCTGGACACCTGTGTTTCCAGCACAGGCACAATTGAAACCACCGGCGGGGGCATTAACGTAAGGCAACATAAATTAGAACCTATAAGCGACCCTTTTTCCTGGGAGCAGATCGCCATGCAAAACGCAGCCGTAAGTGGGCGGAGAGTTTTTGAAGACAGCCTGGGGATTTGCCGGATTTCAGCGGCCGAGGATATTAACCTGACCATACTGGCGCTTAAGGCTGCCACCGGCGAAGAGTTTACACACGAAAGCGCCATGCGAACCGGCAAACGGGTCGTTAATTTGATGCGGGTCTATAACACCAAAGCGGGAATAACGGCGGAAAACGACAAACCTTCGCCAAGATATAGTTCCACGCCTGTTGATGGGCCAGCTGCGGGGCGCTCGGTGGGGGCGGTTTTTGAACAAATGAAAGAACGTTATTACGAATTGATGGGCTGGGACAAAAAGACGGGGATACCTTTGCCTGAGACTCTTAAGGGGCTGGGGTTAGCAAATGTGATTAAAGAAACGAAGTGAAGAATATGAACGGTTTGTATTTAAGACACAAAACTATCCTGAAGAGAGTTCTGACCAAAAATTTGATCTAAATTTGATCTAAGGAGAATTCTAAATGCCAAGTATTTTTTCCAGCCCCAACCCCATTCTTTTTGGGATTGGTACAGCTAAGGAAACAGGTGCAAGACTGAAAGAACTAGGGTGTAGCAAGGTTTTGGTTGTCTTTGATCAAGGAGTTAAAAACGCAGGCATTGCCGACAAGGTACTTGAGAGTATTCACGCCGCCGGCATAAAAACCGTTTGTTATGACAATGTTTTGCCGGACCCGCCGGACTGGTCGGTTGATGAGGCCGGAGCGCTGGGAGTAAAAGAGAACGTTGACGGTGTCGTAGGGATAGGCGGAGGCAGTTCTATGGACACCGCTAAGGCCGCCAAAATTTTGCTTACCAACCCGCCGCCAATAAACCAATATTTTGGACGTCAGGGTGTGGTAAAAACAGCCGGTAAACCGCTGATTGTAATTCCGACCACCGCGGGAACAGGCAGCGAGAGCACCCCCGGTGGTGTTATTACCGATACCAAAAGAAACGTTAAGGATGTGGTTGCGGGTATTGGCTGTGCAGTTACCCTGGGCATTGTAGACCCCGAACTGACTATAAGTCTGCCTCCCGCAATTACAGCCTCCACCGGTATGGATGTGCTGTGCCATGCAGTGGAGTCATTTACGTCCAAAAGGTCGAACAGCTTCTGCGATGTGCTAGCCAGAGAGGCGATTACACTTGTGGGTAAGCACCTTGCAATTGTCTGCCAGGACGGCTCCAACGTGGAAGCACGGGCAGGTATGCTGTTTGCCGGATCCCTTGGCGGCATGGCCTTGTCGGGGCCGTTGTGTCACCTGGGTCACGACATCGGGAAACCGCTGGGTGCCAATTTCCACATTCCGCATGGCACTGCTTGCGCTACTTGTCTGCCGCAAGCCGTGGAGTATATCGCCCCGGCTGTGCCGGAGAAGGTTAAATTTATCGCCGAAGCCCTGGGCAGTAATGTGCCCGGGAATGCCACTGCCGAAGAAACCGGCCTAATTGCCTGCGAGGCCATCAAAGGATTGATGCGGGAGATAAATCTTCCGAACCTGAAATCATACGGGCTGACCAAGGAACAAGTCCTGGCCGTTGCTCCCGAAGTTATGAAGCTTGGACTGGAACTTGCTCCTATGCCTACTACTGAAGCGGTGGTTAGAAATTTGCTTGACCGGGCGTATGATGAGAACTAGCCTCTAGCCGCATGCTAAGGCTTTAAATATTACGCTGATTAGATTAAAGAGGGTGTTCTGGTTGCGCAGAAATGTAGCACACTATTTAAAGCCGATTTAATTAATTAGATAGAACGCTTGGATGTTATAGTAATGTCCAAAGAGGTTCTAGCCGGTTATACCGGTGAAATTTACAGCGCTATCTATTAGCATTAATATGTGATTTAGCTTTTATTAGGAGGTTTACTAAAAATGAATTTATCAAGTTTAATCACAGCTAATGCCTTTTATACACCTCACTACAAGGCGATTATTTGCGGTGATGATGGAAG
>JAENYQ010000162.1 GCA_016841675.1 Desulfotomaculum sp. | reverse complement strand
GCCAGCCTTTTGGTGCCTTCATCGGACAATTTATCGACGACCGGGAGCAAGTGCTCCACGCTTTAACCGAACAAAAGGAGATCCGGGACCGCGAGCTGGTATTTTACATCAATGATCGTAAGCATTATTATATTTGTGATACCTACCTGCTAAAAAACGATGCGCATGAATCGGACGGCACGATTATATTTTTCAAGAATATCACCAAGATTAAAAGAAATTGAATTACAGCTGGCCAAAAGTGAAAAACTTTCTGCCATTGGTGAAATGGCGGCAGGCATGGCCCACGAAATCAGAAACCCCCTTACCACCGTGTTGCGGGGATTTGTGCAGATGCTCGACCATAAACACCAGCAAATGGGGATTAGCGATTTCGATGACCAGGTGAACCTGATGCTATCGGAAATCGACCGGGTTAATCAGATTATTAAGGATTCTTTAAACCTGGCCAAGCCCAAAGGAACACAAATCCAAGCACTGGATATTAACAGCCTGTTAAACGAAGTGGTGATTCTAATGGAGAACGAAGCCCTGCGCCAGGACATCGAAATTAACAAGGTGCTGGCTCACTCACTGCCGCCCGTGGCCGGGGACAAAGACCAGCTAAGCCAGGTTTTTATAAACATGATCAATAACGCATTCCAGGCGATGGGGGAAAAAGGTATTCTAACCACTAGATATATATTGCTTTAACATACCATAGTACAATCTTTAGGGGTTCGAGCCAAAATGCAAGTGAAGCAAGAATCATTAGAAACCAGGCAGTCAATAGCGTCCTTTTTATTTTTATAGCGATTATTACCCACCCCAAGCATTAATAAATCACTCTGAGTTCTCTTTATGTATTGCCGAAAGTATTAAATAGCCGAATACTAAACCACCAATAGTATGCAAAGTATTATTTATGAACAAACCGCCCATCATAATTCGGGAGTAAAACATGCTATCCCCAACTACCCTGGGCACTACAAAATACAAAAATGGATAGATAGTAATATAAAAGGCAGGCAGCCCAATACCCATTAATTTAGCCCAATCTATTTTCCAGTTCCCATTACTTTTTAACTTTGCTATAAAACCAGGGATAGCCAACAAAATTCCGGTAATAACTGGTAAAGTTAACATAAGTATAAATTGTGGTGTATTATTACCAGTGGTTGCGGTTAGAAGTTCAAATTTCAGCTCTATAATCGAACCTAGAAATATTACACAACCCACAAAAACAACATACAAAAAGTAACTAATACAGCGTATGGCTTCTTTAAAATAAGGTTTTTTCATTACTCTTTACCCCTTCTTTTTTGGCCCTTTTAAAGCTTGAGTAGCTCTTCAACGCTTTTAACAAAATTCAATGGGTCTTGAGGCGACAGTAAATACGGATCAATGTTATCCGTTTGTATCTGGACCATGTTATCCCAGCATGTTGCATATACACGGGCCATTGAGCCATTTTTTAATGCAAATAACCCTGCGTATCCGAATTGTCCAGATAACCAAGTAATCCCGCTACCAGGTTCCACTGAACCAACTACCTTAACCGATTTTATTTTATCTCTGTGTATGAAATGAGAAGATAACTTAAGTTGTATGACTATACCCTTAGGCGTTACCTTATAACCACGCGGTGAGAATAAGTATGGGATTAGCCAGATTAGACCGATACTGCAAATAGAAATGATGGTTGTTAGTAGATTTGACATAGTTTTTGACATCTTATCCATCGGGGTGGATTCGCTAAGCCTAACGGGGACCTGCAGTATGGATAAACCAAATCTTTTGT
>JAENYQ010000071.1 GCA_016841675.1 Desulfotomaculum sp. | reverse complement strand
CTGTCATCCTGAGCGTTAGCGAAGGATCTGGGCTTTAAGATTCTTCGCTGCGCTCTACAATGACAGGCTTAATGACAAGGTTTTTCACTTCATTGTATTCATAGCAATGACACGACGCTATACCATTTACTGAGTTAACGGTATAACCATATAATTTTATTCTCCGCTGCACTCAGAATGACAATCCAGACATTATTTATAAGGCTCTGCCAGCCACTCGCGTGTCACCCACCCGCCGGGTTATTTTCATCCGGTCCATATATTCCAAAAGCGGCAGGGTGTATTTGCGGGATGTTTGCAGTAGGTCGCGCATTTCCCCCAAAGAAAGCTCGTCTTGCTTAGCCAGGTGCTCTCTGATGGCGGATATGGCTTGCTCAACCGCATTATGGTGAAAATACATGCCGTCAGCAATCTTAACCAGTACATTGCGTGCCAACAGGTAATTGAGGTACTCCTGGCTGTCACCTTTTATTCCGGCCCCTATGGCTGCTTCATCCCAGGCCGGTGGCTGAAACTTTGGACTGGTAAAAGATTCCAACAAACGGTTAATTATTTCCTGCTGCCCGGGTGTAGGTTGGGGTTTAAAATCTTTAATAGATATGTTTTGGTGCGTTCCAGATAATTGTCCTTCTTGTTCCAGGTAGGCCAGCAGCATATTGAATTGTTTGCTATTTAATTTGGCGAAGAACCGAGAACGCAGCTCTTCCCTGGGGTAGCCTTCCCGTAACGGAAACTTGCGGTGGTATTCATCCAGTGCTTGCCGGATGGTTTTTTGCCACCGGGACATAATTCCGGCGGCCAGGTAATATTGTTCCCCCTCGGAGCTGATTAATGATGCCTGGCCTAACTCTACCAGTTCAGCCAGCGCGGCGGCAGTGGTTTCTTTGTCCATGCCGGAGCCAGAAGCAACTTCGGCGATAGTATACAATCGGTCGCCAATTTCCAACTGCTGCCCGGCCAGTTCTGCCGGAGTGCCTTTTTCGGCAGTGGCCAGGGCTTCGATAATTTCGGGCCGGTTCCTCCGGTGCCTGGCTGGTGCCGGGTCCACCACCAAACCGCCGCCCACAGTGCGCATCGGGGAATAAGACCTAATCACAAAATGGTCGCTCTTGGCTACCGCCACCGGGTTTTCCAGCTGCAGTTGCACGTATGCTTCGTTGCCCGGCTGCAGTTCTTCCCGATCGAGTAGGATAACCCGACCCAGGATTTCGGCGGTACCCAGGTAAATTCTAACCCTGGCCCGGTGTTTAAGTTCTTTGGGAGCGCTGTCTAGAAGCTGCAACCTGGCGTCTAACCTGTGCGAAGGACGCAGGCTGCCGGGCGGGGCCAGCACATCGCCGCGGTTTACACTTTCGGTGTCCACTCCAGTCAAGTTCACCGCCACCCGCTGGCCAGCTTCAGCGGTTTCAACTTTCAGACCATGCACCTGCAGGGTACGCACCCGGGACACCCGTTCTCCCGGGTATATCTGCAGGTTTTCGCCAACGTTTAAGGCGCCGGAAAGCAGGGTGCCGGTGGCCACGGTGCCGAAACCGGTAACCGTAAATACCCGGTCTACAGGCAGTCTGGGTGGTCCGGGAAATTTTCTTTTTTCTACACCGGCGGTTAATTGGTCGATAATCCGCACCAGTTCACCCATTCCTGCGCCGGTGACAGCGGATACTGCCACCACCGGGGCGTTCTCCAGTCCAGTGCCCTGCAGGAATTCATCCACCTCTTCCCGGACCATGTCCAGCCATTCCTGATCCACCAGGTCCTGCTTGGTGAGAACTACTATGCCTCTATCTACCTGCAGCAGCTGAATTATTTCCAGGTGTTCTCTGGTCTGGGGCATAACACTTTCGTCGGCGGCTATTACCAGCAGTACCAGGTCGATGCCGCCCACCCCGGCCAGCATGTTTTTAATGAACCGTTCGTGTCCGGGCACGTCAATAATGCCGGCGTGCAAACCACCGGGCAGCTTCAGATAGGCAAAACCCAATTCAATAGAAATGCCCCGTTCTTTTTCCTCTTTTAGACGATCGGTATCGGTACCGGTCAGAGCTTTTACCAATACGGTTTTACCATGGTCTACGTGGCCGGCGGTGCCGATAATGATATGCTTCAACCAATTGCACCTCCTGCCAATGTTTGGGCCAATACCTGCACCAAGGGATCTTCCTCCGTGGGCTGCAGTGTGCGCACGTCCAACAGTAGCGCGTCATCCTGCAGTCTGCCGAGAACGGCCGGTTCTGTATCCCGCAGCCTGGCGGCCAGTTGGGTAACCGTTAGACTCCTGGGCAGTACTGCCACCGCCAGCGACGGCAAATCCGCCGTAGGTAGAGCACCCCCGCCCACGGCCGAATCAATTTCCATAATCGAAAACTGCGCCTGTTCACCGGCGGCAGTGGTTAATTTTTCACACAGCCGGTCAGCCACCGGCGCTAGCTCATTTCGGCGGGCCGCCAGCATGGCCAGGGTGGGGACGTTGTGCCTTGCCTCTGCCGGGTTCAGATATTCTCGCAGCGTGGCTTCAAGAGCGGACACGGTAAACTTATCAATGCGCAGAGCCCGGGTCAGCTGGTTTTTTTTCATGCGGTCCAGGTATTTCCTCTTACCCACGATAATACCGGCCTGTGGTCCGCCCAGCAGTTTGTCGCCGGAAAAAGTGACCACGTCGGCACCGTCGCCCACCACTTCCTGGACCGTAGGTTCGACGGGCAAATCCAGTTTACCTGTGTTAACCAGTGAGCCGCTGCCCAGGTCCGACATTACCGGCAGGTTGAATTCCCTGCCAATAGCAACCAGTTCAGCAATGTTTGTTTCCCTGGTAAATCCCACGATGCGGTAGTTGCTTGTATGTACGTGCAGCAACAGAGCGGTTTCGTTAGTGATGGCATTTTGGTAGTCGTATGGGTGGGTCTTGTTGGTGGCCCCCACTTCCACCAGCCTGGCCCCACTTTGGGCCATTACTTCCGGAATCCGGAAAGAGCCGCCTATTTCCACCAGTTGGCCCCGGGAAACGATTACTTCATGTCCCTTGGCCAGGGTGCCCAAAGCCAGCAGCACGGCGGCGGCGTTGTTGTTCACCACCAGTGCGGCTTCGGCACCGGTTAATGTGGTCAGCAACCCCTCTACCGGGGCGTAGCGGGAGCCTCTTTTGCCGGTTTGCAGATCCAGTTCCAGGTTGGAGTAACCGGAGGCAGCTTGATTGATGGCCAAACGGGCATTGTTGGACAACACGGCCCGGCCCAGGTTAGTATGTAAAACTACTCCGGTTAGGTTAAGTACCCGACGCAAGTTAGGGCTGTTACCCCTTACCGCCAGCGTAGTGGTCCGGTTAACCATTTCTACGGTCAGAAAATCGCGCGGTTCTATGCCTGACGGTAATACCAGCTTACCGGATTTAATCTCATCCCTGAGCTGGGCAGCCGCTTCCCGGACCGCAGATAAAATCAGGGTTCGGGGGACTTCTTGGGCCAATGATGCTAGGGCCGGTTTATTAAGCACCTCGTCCACCGGGGGTATCTGTCTGTACAACCGATTATAATCTTTGTCTGGCATTATACATCCTCTCGTATCTACTGTATCAACATTATATGGCACTGTTTTTCTTTTTAGAAAATAATAATTTACATGAGATTGATTGTACATCAAAAAGGCAAAGCCATTTTACTTTTTACCAAAGTTTTCGTTTTCGAATAATGGCAACTTATCTTTTTTACCGAATATAACCATAATATCGCCACCGATGAGATTTGTAAAAGCGGTTGGCTGCATTGGTTCCCCGTCATGGTACACTAAAAGAATCCAGATCCCAAATCGGTTCGTGGTATTAAGTTTGGCAATGGTTTTATTGGCAAAACCAGGGCCGACCTCGAGCTGTTCCACGACGAAACCCTGAGGCAGTTCCAAAATGTCAATTTCTGATTCGGCTGATATGGAGTGGGCCAGTCGGCGACCCATGTCCCGCTCGGGAAATACAATTTTATCAGCGCCCATCTTTTCCAGTACGTTGCCCCGGCGCCCTGAAGCAGCCTTGACAGACACTTTTACTCCAGCTTCCTTTAAAATATTGGTAGCGATCAAGGTGCCTTCAAAGTCCGATCCCATGGCGACAACGGCTTCATCGAAATTCTTTTCACCAACCAGGCGGGCAAATTCATCCTCGTCATCAGCAACGTCCAGCACTGCTCCGGAAATAATCATGTCCCGCACGTCTTCCAATACTTCTTCATTCTGGTCGATGGCAAATATATCGTGCCCTCTCTCGAACAATTCTTCAATAACCCCCTGACCGAAGCGGCCAAGCCCAACCACCAAAACAGATTTCTTGCGCATGAAATTGATTCACCTCCTAGCCGATTAGAATATCTTCTTTCATATAATGTAACCGCCGCCTTTCCTTGCCGGCCAGGATGATGATTACCGACAGGATACCGATGCGGCCGACAAACATCAGTAGGCCGATTAGTACTTGTCCAAAGCCGGACAATTCTCTGGTGATGCCCATGGAAAGTCCGACAGTGGCCATAGCGGAAACCACTTCGAACAATACTGGCATCAAAGATAGTCCCTCGGTAATCATCAGGGTGAGGGTGCTGGCAGCGACTAAGAGGCTGGCCATAACGGTTACTGTAAAAGCTTTAGTTACGCTGGCGGGGTCGATCTCCCGTTCAAAAAGCACAACCTCTTTTTTACCCCTGACAATGGCCCAGATAGCCAGCAACACGGTGGCAAAAGTGGTGGTTTTAATTCCGCCGCCAACTGAGCCCGGGCTGGCCCCGATAAACATCATCAGGATCATCAGGAAAAGAAATGGTTCAGTCCACCCAAATATAGACTGGGTGGTGAAACCTGCCGTGCGTGTTGTCGCCTGGAACAGGCTTTGCACAATTTGATCCACTGTTGAGAAATCAGCTAGGCCATTTTTAAATTCACTAAGGAAAAAGAATAATGTACCAACCAGGGTAATTAACCCTGTCACAGCAAGCACCAGGCGGCTGTGCAAGCTTAAACGGCGCCATTTGCGGGCTAGGAAGAGTTCCTGCAATACAACAAAACCCAGACTGCCTAACTGGATCATCACTATCACTACCAGCACGAAACCGGTGTGGTGGCTAAATGTTTCCAGGCTGTGTCCGGTGATGTCGAAGCCTGCACCGTTAAAGGCGCTGACAGCATGAAAGGTAATAAAAAACAATCCCCATAACGGGCCGTTTGCCCACGCTTCGGGAAGCAGTATCGCCATCAATAACCCACCAATTGCCTCCAGGGTCAGGGTAATGATTAAAATGCCGCGCACCAGGCGCACCACACCGGTCAGGTCGAAATAATTGCGGTCCTGGGCCACCAGATACCTGTGCCCCAACTGGATGCGCATGCCCAGCATGGTCAGGATGATGGTAGCCAATACCATCAGGCCCAGCCCGCCAATTTGCATTAGGATTAAAATTACAGTTTGTCCTAACAGATTCCAGTGGGTGGCGGTGGTAACCACTGTCAGTCCGGTAACCGTCAAGGCCGAGGTCGCGGTAAACCAGGCTTCTAGCAGTGTGGTGGGACGGTTCGATGTGATCGGCAAAAAAAGCAGTAAAGTGCCTACCAGGTCCACTAAAGCGTAACTTATAATTAACAGTTGGCCGGGTTTGATCCTTCTGTTCATGGGCGCTCCGGGTTAATATGATTTATAATGTTTTAAAAAATACATCCGGACTTACAATACCAGAATATGTCGACAAAAACAATTACTCATTACTAATTCTGAAAATAGACCAGTGCCCAAAAGGGGACAGGCATCTTTTTCCATAACCGAAAAAGCAGCCTGTCCCCTTTTAGGCACTGTATTAGCTGACCGGTTGAACATTTAAAGCGTGACGGCGTTGTTGGACTTAGACTTGGTTCCAGCAGGATAGATTAGACAATATTATTACACCAGATGTTCAGCTTAATCCGTTCGTCAGTTAAACCACTTTTGTAGGCGAAGTCAAAGAATGTGTTCAGGGCCCGGCACTCGTCGTCCCCCAGTTTATGCTCAATAGTATCCAGGTAGTCTGTAATTATCTCACGGGGCAGTTTGGTGCGCTGATGCGCTTTTTCGGCCAGGACTTTCCGGTCATCCAGTCCCAAGGCTTGGGACTCAATTAACAGGTTGCTAATTCTACTCATAATTTCCGGGTTTGCCTCGGCCAGTGCTGATTGGACCACCCACACAGCGTATACCATTTTTTCGCCGGTAAATTCTTTCCAAGCTTCGCCCAGGTCGGTCACCAGCAAGTCCTGTTTTTCTTGCTGCATTTTTTGGTGGGCGCACATGGCATCGTCACCGATAAGCAGTGCACCGTCCGAAGATGCCAGCATGGAGTTTAAGTCCGGTTCGGCTGGCATTATTTCTACCTCCACGTGGTAATAATGTTCAAAAAGGATCCGTAATAGGGCCACCGATGTGGCTGAGGATGTGCTTACACATACCTTTTTGCCTTCCATTTCGATAACCGGTAGGTGGCTGAAAAGGAGGATGCTTCCTTCTTTGCCATCGGCACTTATAGATAGATTGGGCAATATGATGCACCGGTCGTTATTTCTGGCGTACTCGATGGATGACATAGGTGTTACGTCCAGCTCGCCGTTTAAAAACATTTGATTTAAAGTGGCCGGCGTGCCTTTTACCAGTTCCAGGTTGTCCACCAGCAGACCATCTTCCAGGGCGTGGTATACAGGCAGGCAATTAATGTAATCAACTTGTCCGACTCGTAAACAGGTCATCAGAAACCCTCCTTGACCACTTTGAAAAGGGATCTCTTAACACCGGATAGTAACCCGCATTTGCGCCCTTGGTATTAAACATGTCATTGTTTTCCTTACCACATCAACAGTGGGAACAATATGTCCAGCAATGTAAAGCAGAACATTACCACACTGAGTAACCCGTTCAAGTTAAAAAAAGCCACTCCTGCCCGGCTCAGGTCCCGGGGCGAAATGAGCCGGTGCTGATACCAAAGCAGTGAGACCGCAATGACCAGGCCGGCAAAATAGAGGATTCCCATTTGAAGCATGATGCCCGTCACCAGAAACAACCCTGGTGCCAGCATGTGCAAGAACGTCGAGAACGTCAGGGCTTTGGCTATGCCAAAGCGGGCGGGAATCGAGTGAATACCGTATTTCCGATCAAAATTAAAATCGTCACAGGCATAAATAATATCAAATCCGGCCACCCAGAAAAGAACCCCCAAACCCAGCACTACCGGGGCCAGGTCTACCCGGTTGGCGATGGCCACCCAGGCGCCCACCGGGGCCAAGCCCAGGGCCAAACCTAGAAACAGATGACAGGTCCAGGTGAACCGTTTGGTGAACGAATACAGGGACAGTACCGCCACCGCAATGGGTGATAGATTAAAGGCCAGTGGCGACAGCTGGTGGGCTGCAAACAGCAGCAGCGCAAATGAAAGTACGGCATAAAACCAAACTTCCTGTGCCGATAATAAACCCCGGGGCAGTGCCCGGCCGGCGGTACGAGGGTTTTGAGCGTCCATTTGGCGGTCGATAATCCGGTTTAGAGACATGGCAGCGGTGCGGGCACCCACCATAGCCAGGGTAATCCAAATTATGTCTGAGGCGGCGGGAATTTGTTTTTCCACCAGCAACGCGCCGACAAAAGCAAACGGTAGGGCAAAAATGGTATGCTCAAAACGAATCATATGCAAAAAAACTTTGGTTTTATTAAATGCCGAGTCCATAGTTCTGCCACTTTCTGTTGACCAGTTCTTTAATGTCTTCAGCCATTACGATGTCACCCGGCCACTGGCGGGTGTGCCCTTCTTCCGGCCACTTGGTGGTGGCATCGATGCCCATCTTTGAACCGTAATGCGGCAGTGGTGATGAGTGGTCCAGCGCGTCGAGCGGCCCGTCCACTATTAATACATCGCGGCGTGGGTCGGTGTTGTTGAATACCCGCCACATCACTTCCGATACATTTTGCACATTTACGTCGGCTTCTACCACGATAATCATCTTGGCCAGCATCATCAGCCCCATGCCCCAAAGGGCGCACATTACTTTTTTAGCTTGACCGGGGTAGCGTTTATTAATGGAAACAATTACGCAGTTGTGGAAAACTCCTTCCGGGGGCATGTTCATATCGACAACTTCCGAAAGCTGCATGCGCATTAAAGGCAGAAAGATGCGCTCGGTGGCCTTACCCAGATAAGCGTCCTCCATGGGCGGACGCCCGACTATGGTCGCCGTATAAATCGGCTTTTTACGCCGGGTGATACAGGTTAAGTGGAAGACCGGATATTGGTCGGCCAGAGAGTAATAGCCGGTATGATCGCCAAAGGGACCCTCCAGTCTGGTTTCATTAAGGTCAACGTAACCTTCAAGAATGATCTCAGCCCGGGCCGGTACCTCAAGATCTACCGTTTCGCACTGCACTAACTCGACCGGTTCCTTGCGCAAAAAGCCCGCCAGCATAATCTCGTCTATACCGTGCGGCAGTGGTGCCGTGGCGGCGTAGATGGTGGCCGGGTCTGCGCCGATGGCGACGGCTACCGGCATGCGGGAGTTATTTTTACGATAGTGTTCAGCAGCATCCTTGTGGATGTGCCAGTGCATACCGGTGGTGCGCTCGTCAAAGATTTGCATCCTGTACATACCCAAATTACGCCGCCCGGTGATGGGGTCTCTGGTAAACACCAGCGGTAAAGTGATAAACGGCCCGCCGTCCTCGGGCCAGCAGTGCAGTACCGGCAGTTCGGCCAGCGATGGTTTGTCCTTGCTAATCACTTCTTTGCAGGGGCCTGTTTTAACATGTTTGGGCAAAAAAGAAGACAGCCTGGCCAGCTTGGGCAACGTCTTGATCTTATCCATCAGAGTCACCGGCATTTCCTCAGGCTGAATCATGCTGATTAGTTCGGCACCAATTTGATCCAGTGATTCAACTTCCAAAGCCAGCTGCATCCGCTCCATGGAGCCGAAAGCGTTGGTGATCACCGGCATATTGTAACCTTTAACGTTTTCAAAAAATAAGGCGGGACCGCCCTGTTTGGACACCCGGTCAGTAATTTCGGTGATTTCCAGGTGGGCGTCCACTTCAGCCGAAATCCTTTTTAAAAGCCCGCGACTTTCCAGTTTACTAATAAAGGCGTGCAGGTCGGGATAGGCCACAAAAGCACCCGCTTTCCAATATTTTTAGTATTTATCCAACCATGCGCTGTACAGCGTTTTCTCTGGATAAAAGTGTTAAAAGCTCGGTGAAACATTGAGTGTCGATACCATCCGGCAGCTGATGCAGGTTAATCTCAGCCATCGTGAGGTACTCCTTCACCTGGCAGGGTGTTGCGCCTCTTTCCAGCAGGCCGTAAGCCATACCCAGGTTAAGCCCGAAATCGTAAAGTTTATTTTTATGGTTTTCATCTGCGCCGCTCAGGTCTGCGCCCAAATATGCGCCACAGGCAAATAACTGGGCCGTTTCCCCTTGTACTACTTCCATGTACAATTGTCTGTCGGTAAGTTCCATACCGGGGTTGCGCAGGGCATGGATCCCGCTTTTGTTGATGTGACAGATTAATTCCGCCAAATCCTTCAAGTAACAGACAATGCCAAATTCACACAAAGTGGTAAAGAACTTACCGTAAAGGTAGTCCCCCACCAGCACGGGGTACTGGTAACCAGCCCGGCTGTCCATAGACCGCTCCTTACCGGAGGAGCTCTCTCTGACTCTAGAGTGCACCCGGGAGGCCATAAAAATAAATTGTAATACAGCAGCCAAGGCAACCAGTCGACCGGAAGCAGGGCCGAATAGTTTACCGGCGCTGATAACAATGCCGGGTCGTAAATTCATGTCCAAGTTGTTAATGTTCAGGGGCACAAACTCGTTTATTTGGCCGGCTCTAAAACTAAAATTTTTTTTCAGTAAAAGCTGTACTTGCTGTAAATCTTGACTTATTTGGTTGAAAATATGCATTTGCGGGGGGCAACCTCCTTAGTATTTAAACAATACTATATTCGGTGTGGGTCCCAGATTTCCTCCCGCCGATGCACATTTAACCCCTATAAAAAAGCAATAACCTTGCTGTTTGTTTCTCACAAACTAGCAAGGTTTTGCTAATCCTCACTAAAGCCGGTACTAATAAAAATCCCCCCTAGATATTTACGGCTTCCTGCGGCAGGATATCCGGTAAGATTCCCCGCTTCATTTCCTTAGCTGTGAGGTGTTTGGCACGAAACTCTCCAGTTAGAAAGTTACATGCATCCCAGGGATCTACCTTGTCCCCGCATGTAAATACATCTACGGCCGCGTAGCCCAGTTCGGGCCAGGTATGGATGGCCAAGTGGGATTCGGAGATGACAACCACTCCGCTGACTCCCTGTGGACTGAACTTATGGAATGCAACTTCCCTGATTTCGGCGCCTGCTTGCAGCGCTGCGTCTACCATGACTCTTTCTACTTTGTTGACATCATTGAGAATGTCAAAATCGCATCCATAAATTTCAGCCAATACATGGCGCCCCAATGGTTTCATTCTAATTATCTTCCCCCTTTTCCTGTTTAAATCTTTGCTGCACCGGAAAATTATTACTTCCTAAAGTCAATCAAACTCAATTTTAGCACAAAAATATTCAATGTCAATAAATTTTTAAGTCTGTCAGCCATTTGGCATAATTAAATCTGTTTTAGAAGATAAATCTGACTGATGCTCAATTTCTCTATATAATATGTTTTTTAGTTGAGCGTTGTACCGGGAATGAGGTAAATATTTAGTAGTCAGTAGTCAGTAGTCAGTAGTTTAGAATTCAAAATTTTAGGAGTCTGGACTCAGTCATATTGGCCTGTCATTCTGAGCGCAGCGAAGAATCTTAAGATCCTTCGCTGCGCTCAGGATGACAGGCCATGTCTATTTCCATTTCCATTTCCATTTCCATTTCGTTTCATTCTGACTCCTGTCATTCTGATTTAATTCACTTTCGGTCCGGTCACCAGGGTGCGGATCACCAGATACAATAGGGGCGGTGCCCCGAAAATCATGGCGGTGGCTGCCGCCACAACCCCGGAGTCGTTAAAGACCAAGGCCAACAGGCTGGCGATAACCACGCCAATAAAACCATTGTATAGTTCAGGGTGTCGGGCGTTCAATGATTGCATTACACCTACCGGTCGGTAAAATAATATTGCCAGGGTGAACAGGCTGGCCAAAAAGACCCGGCTCCATATGGTGTATTTTAACAGCTTCAAATTCATACTTAGTTTCCGGTGGATAATATTGAATATTTCTGTCGGACCGCCTTTGGCTATTAATTCGGCAGTACGGCCGATATGCGATTGATTTTCCACCGGTCGTGACAGGTCGTAAAATATCAGGGACAAAAGCACCAGGCCAACGGCACCGGCTGTTTTCAACACCGTTTTGATATTGAACTTTACACCGGCCAACAGCAGCAAGGTGATCAGGAAAGACCCGGCCCCGGCTATGGAACCGCCTACATTGGTGCCTAATTGCGGGGCGGCAATAATGTACAAGGTGACCAGGTAGTAAGCGCCGATGGCCGGCAGCATGATTTTCCTGTTTAGGGAAAAACGGGTGGCCAGGGCTGTAGTACCGATAATAGTTGCCCCCAGTAGAATCCCCATGTACTCGTTGCCCACCCCGTAAAACCGCGCCCCCACTATCGGATCGTATCCCAGCAGAGAGTTTTTCTGCAGGGGCGCGCCCAGGACCAAATCGGCCATAATGCAAATTGATGTGAGCAGGCTGATAAATATGAACGGGTCCAGTTCATTATCGTAATTGCGCAACCATAGATGAATAAGGGTGGTAATACCGACCGTGACGGCAATTAATTGCACCACCATGATTTGAATGGTGGTATGCGGCAGCAAGGGCACCAAAAGAAGCGCCAGCGGAACCGACATTACCGTGAGCAGCAGCGGTTTAAGGGCTAGCATTAGTGTTTTTCTTCCCGGGATCAGAATAGCCGCCAGCGACAGAATTACCAACACCAACTGAGCCAGGACATAATAACGAAGGGCCGGCGGTCTGGTTTGGTAGTTCAGTTCCAGTTCTTGGTAAAGTGAACCCAGACCGGTCAGGGAGTGGGCGCCATCTCCGGGAATAACTTGTAAAGCACGGCCCGTTACCCTGGTCTGCGGCTGGATATTCAAATGGTTTAAAACGGTCGGCGCCAGATCAAAATTCTTAACAATCCCAGGCCGCCTGGTAGAAGGTGATGTTAATAGCCCGGGTTCGATGCCTGCACCAAGAACAATTACCGGGGTTACGTAGTTGGTAGTCTGTAAATTATTGCCCCGGGGCGTGGGAGAAACAATCATAATGCGGTCCTGTTCAAGATTGGCTCGGTTGACCACGGTGTTAATAAAGGCCGCCATCCTGGATATGGTTTCCCGGCGATTGGTCTGCAGCACGTTATCTGCCAGGTAGTTGCCAATCCCCTCCAGGCGAGCCAAATCACCCAGTTCAACTACTGTAAGACCAGGACCATTATTTGGGGACATTCCTCCGTAGGAGGTGTGTCCCCTTTCCTTTATGTGTCCCCTTTCCTTTATACCCAGCATGTCTAATATGGCGCTGTAATCGGTGCGCAAGTGACCGGGAAACTGGTCATCGAATACAACGGTGCCTGCCCCAACGTCACCTTGGGCAACGATCCCGTTGTTATCCATAGCCAGGCCCACAGCCGGTCTTTTGAGGATGCCGTTATAATCCGAATTGCCGAAAACCCTGACGTTATACCCGCTGTCAAGCAGCGTGGAACCTAGAAAACCGGGCCTGGCAGAATAAGCGCTATTGGCATTGATCCTTTTTACCCTGGCGATATCCAGTAGTAGTACGGTGTCTTGCGGTGGCGTTATACCTGTTCGGTACCTAAAAACATCTCTGGCCAGGGAGTCCTGCCATAGCTCGCTATCGTTCATACCTCTGGCTGCAGTGCTGTATGCGTTGAGGGGCATTCCGGCGCCAATGGAAGCAAATGTACTGTCTGGTACCATATTGCCGTCCACTCCCGTACTCATCAGGCCCAGCGCACCGATTTGGGAAATATCTTTAAAAGCCGTTTTGTTATTAATGATGTCCCGAATAGTCAGCCTGTCAACAGTGATAATATAAAAATGACCGGGTACCGATGGAGATAATAGGTTTTGCGGACTGTCAATACCCATTCCGTAAACCGGAGGGATTTCTATAGCGTCGGTATTATTCCCGGGCAGAAGAAAGCAAACAATCAGCGTTATTACCGAGACGGCCAGGATTACCCAAAGGTGAGTTCTATTCATGTTCTCGTCCTTCCAATGGCTATGATATACATTAACATTAATTACCGTTAATTAAGGCGCCCATACTAATTCTTCTTTAGTGACTGATAAACCTTTTTAAGTAGTAAAGTAGTATGGTAATGTTGTACAACTAAATTAGAAGTTGGATGTATTTCGGTGTACGTTCTTTAACAATAAAAAAAGAACACGGCCATGAATTTACATGCCGTGTTCCGTTTTTAATGATCAAAGCCATTTTTTAATTAATCACAATCGCATCTGTAGGGCAACTTTCTGCGGCTTCTGATGCTTGGCTCTCCAATTGGTCGGGAACTTCGTCCAAAATGGTTTGTGCCTTTTCCTCATCGTTCCAATCAAACACTTCAGGACAAACATCAATACAGGCTCCGCAGCTGATGCAAAGCTCTTGGTTTACTTCCGCCTGCAAATTATTTCCACCTCCGGGCGTCTTAAGTTCGCAAACATTACGTAGAGGACATACCTCGACCCCAAAGCTTTACCTTTAAGCTGCGGTGTGTCCCCTGCCTGATTAGTTTGGCTGTATATCTAGAAAATTATTCCCGGGGGGGGGAAGCTGACAGCGGTTATTGTATCTAACCTTAATATTATTGTGACCAGGAACTGGACTTTTCCAGGGGCCTCTCTGCCTGTAGTTGGGTTTGCCGTTGACAACTTCTGCTTCAGGGTAAATAATTATTATGAGGGGGTATGTCTTATGTCACAGGGAGCTGTACAGAATACCAAAAGAAAATGGTTGCTGTTTATGATATTTGCCCCGGGAATTTTTTTTATTGTTTACTGGGCGTCTCTAAGGTATAATCCCCCTGACGCAAACGGTGTGGAGTTGCCCCAAGCATATGTTGAACTGGGGGAACGGGTTCAGTTGTCCGGCAATGGGTACCGAGTTTACCAAGGTACTAAATTGTTTTCAGACCGGGTTGAATTACAAAATAACCTGGCCATCGCCGAGCCAGGCCGGGTTTTTGTGGGTCTCGGTTTAGATGCAGACAGTGGTAAGTTTCAGGGGGAGATTGCAATTATTGATACCCTGGGAAGCTCATATGCGCCCCTGGATGTAAAGCGTGACGTTGTGGCCAAGACTTTTGGCTTTACCAATCAGGCCGACGACCTGTTTATTTTTAAAGTAAGTGCCAATGCGGAAAATTTTTATTTTATAATCAATAACCCTGGACAGGCCTGGAGGTTCGCCAACACGTATCGTGAATAAAGATGCCTTAAAAACAATCAAAAAACAGATTTATTCTAATTAAAAAGGGGACAGGCTGCTTTTTTCGGTTTTTGAAAAAAGATGCCTGTCCCCTTTTTAATGTTGATGTTTTAGATTTAATAGTTAAGCGCTTAATTTAAGAGCTTCTTTGGCATCAATATGATACTTGGTATCGCAGTTGAAGCAATTGTAATAACCAATGTCTTGCAATGTACGGTCAGTGTGTCCACAGTTCGGACAGGTAAATGATCTGACATCAAAAAAATTACCAAATGTCAGCATAAAGAATCCAGCTACCCCGGCGGTTGCTCCGCCGATAGCACCGGCGAATCCCCATGGAGCTCCCGCGACAACCGCTGTTATCCAGATAGCAAATCCCACAATTAGTAAGATGGAAACAAAAGCCAGGACCCTGGTGAAGATTAGAGATGATTCCTGACAGCTGTCTTTTAGCCGTGGACTGGCCATAAGCTATCTCCTCCCTCAAACAATAGTTATGCTACAATTAATTATATAAGTAATAATCTTCTGCATCAATGCTATTTATCCTTCAGGCAATTAAAAGACAAATAAAAATTAAGTATAAACCTTGTTTAAATATAGATGCGCGGTACCCGGGCATTAATCATACAAAAAACCTCATAGGAGATGGTACCTATTTTAGCCGCTAGATCACCGGCACTGATTTCGTCACCTTTTTGGCGGCCCAGGAGTACAACTTCTGCTCCCGGTTCGACGCCGGGTATATGGCCTACGTCAACCATGAATTGATCCATGCAAATCCGGCCGATTACCGGTGCCCGCTGACCATGCACCAACACCTCCCCCCGGGATGATAATAAGCGGCTGTAGCCGTCGGCATAGCCGACAGGAATAGTGGCCACCACTGTTTGGTTTGGTGTAACGTAAGTGACTCCGTAACTTACCCCGGTACCCGCCGGGACTTTTTTTACATGGGCTGCCAGTGCTTTAACCGACATGGCGGGCTGCAAGGACACCCTGTTCATTTTAACTTCATGGGACGGGTAGGCACCATACATGGCGATACCGGCCCGGACCAGGTCCAGGTTTGTCTCGGGCAGGTCAATGATCGCCGCGCTGTTGGCGGCGTGCCGGTAGCGAAAGGTAAGGCCTTTAACGGCGAGTTTTTGGAGCAAGGTGCTAAATCTGCGCCACTGTACCGTGGTATAATCCTTATTTTTACTGTCGGCAGCGGCGAAGTGGGTAAAAATGCCTTCTACTTCCAGGTGGGGCAGTGAGGCTGCGGTAAGGATATCTCGCACTGCATCGCTGTCTGCACAGCCAAATCCCAACCTGCCCATCCCGGTGTCAACCTTGATATGGATAACGGCCTTTTTCCCTTCCCGGGCTGCGATGGCCGATAATTCTACGGCTGCTTCAAGGTTGGATATGGTTTGGGTCAAATTATTGTCCAGTAGGGCCTGGTAATTTGCCGGCGGGGTATAACCCAGAACAATTATCGGTGCCTCTATTCCCGCTTGCCGCAGTGCCTCCCCCTCGGCCACCCGGGCAACTCCCAGGTAACTGGCGCCGTTTTCCAGGGCGGTGCAGGCCACCTGGCTGGCTCCATGGCCATAGGCATTGGCTTTTACCACTGCCATTAGTTTGGTGTCTGGTGATATAATGCCGGCCAACTGCCTGACATTATGGGCAATGGCTTTCAGGTCAATTTCCGACCATACCGGTACATGGTACATAATTGCCCAAACCTCCATAATTTTTTAAAAAACATAAATGATGCTGTTACAAGGGTACTATAAAAGGTCATTTAAATATGGCAAATAGTGAATGACATAATACTACCTGCTTCTTGTTCCAATTCTTTGATTACTCCCGGCAGGTGTTCCAAAAGATCGGTGGCCAGCATACCAGCCATACCCTTTTGTTGCGCGGCTTCGTCACCGGCCCGGCCATGTAGGTAAACCCCTGCTGCCGCCGCTTTGCCGGCTGTCATTCCCTGGGCTATTAAACCGGCAATTATCCCTGTTAGCACATCACCGGTTCCGCCGCTGGCCATCCCGGGGTTACCGGTGTTGTTTATGTATATTGAACCGCTTGGTTCTGCAATTACCGTGCCCGCACCCTTTAGCACAACTATGGTGTTCCACTCAACAGCCTTTTTAGCCGTTGTTTCTAACCGGTTGTTCTGCACTTTGTCGATACTAAGACCGCAAAGACGCGCCATTTCGCCGGGATGGGGCGTAAGCACCAAGTCCGACTTGGCCAGCCGAAACAGTTCGGTTCTCCCATTCATGGCGTTTAAGCCGTCAGCATCCAGCACACAGGGCTTATCAATTTTTAACAGCAATTCTCTGACCAGTGTTTTGGTTTCACTGCTGCCGCCCAAACCGGGACCCAGGGCCATTACGTCTATGTCAACAGCCCGGTCAGTAATTAAATCCAGCGCGGTTTTGTCCAGGGTACCGTTAATTGTTTCCGGCAGAGGGAATGTCATTACCTCTGTCAACTTGGCTTCGACAATGTTATGGATTCCTGCAGGCACCCCCAAGGTGACTAGTCCCGCACCGGAACGGACTGCCGCTTGGGCTGCCAATACAGCTGCGCCTGACATGCCCCTTGAGCCGGCAATGAGAAGAACGCGACCGAAGCTGCCTTTGTGTTCCCCGCCCTCCCGGCGAGGCCAGTTTTTGCATACCAACTGCCTGGTGATTAAGTTTCTTTGGGCTTTCTGATCGGCAAGCAGGGCAGCCGGAATGGAAATGTCCGTTACGCGCAGTTTACCTACGTAGGGTTTGGATTCCGGCAATACCAGTCCAATTTTAGGCAGAGCAAAGGTTACCGTATGGCTGGCCCGGATACAAGGTCCGTTGACCCGCCCGGTATCTGCTTCCAGGCCGGATGGTATATCAACAGCAACTACGGGCTTGCCGCAGGCATTGATAGCTTCGATAAACGAAGCCATTGGTTTTTGGATTGTGCCTTTAAAGCCGGTGCCATAAAGGGCATCTACCACCAGGTCGGCATTCATCAGCGCCAGGCGGACCAGGTTAATATCATTACTCTTGGTGAGTGGAAACACCTTCTGCCCTGTCTTGTTCCAGATGTTTAGATTAACTTGGGCATCGCCGTTGATTTGATCCTGTTCGGCAGCTAGGAAAATCTGTACCTGTGCTCCCATGTTGAGCAGGTGCCGGGCCACCACAAATCCGTCTCCACCATTGTTTCCTTTACCGGATAAGATAACCACATGCTTGCCGGCCGGGTTCCCCAGCAGGTCAATCACTGCTCTAACCACCTGTTGGCCGGCGTTTTCCATGAGCACAACGCCTGGAATGCCAAATTCATTGATAGCCAGGCGATCTATCGTAGCCATTTCACTGGCTGTCACAAGTCTCATCCTATTTCACCTCCTGGCGCACGGCGGTGGCGAAAGCCACGGCCCGCCCGCGGTCGTGCGCAATTGACAGCAATACAACGGTAATTTTTTCGGCTCCGGCATGTAGTGCTGCCCCGCCGGACAGGGTAACCTGTACCGGATGGCTTCCGCCGCCGGTCACTTCTACGTCGTGCCAGGTTGTTAATCCGGTACCTAGAGCTTTGAACACCGCTTCCTTGGCGGCAAAACGAGCAGCCAGGCAGGGCCAGGGATCACGGCGACGCATGCAAAAATTGATTTCCCGGTGGGTAAAGACCCGGTTTAAGAACCGGTCCCCCGCTTTTTTAGCCGCACTGGTCACTCTGGCTATTTCAATAATATCGGTACCGATGCCTGCTACTAAAATAGCTAATCACATCCATGAGGAATTTAATTATTTATTCTTTACATAATACCAGTAAACTCAACATTACCAGTAAATTCAACGCTGAACATAAAAAACCTGCCTTGCAGCAGTAAAATGCATCTGTCCTCATTGCATTATACTATTGCCATTAAGCAGGTTTATAATCCTATACCTTTTGGTTAAAGCATGATATGAACCATCTTGAAACTAGTTTGCATTAAAACTTGGCACCTTTCGAGGGGTGCCCCTACGTTTTGGAATTCTTGGTTTCAGGATATATTTTTGTGGTGTTGTCTTGAGCATGGCGAAGGGTCTTAAAGAAAGATTCTTCACTTCGTTCAGAATGACACGCGGTTCAGAATGACACACGGTTCAGAATGACACACGGTTCAGAATGACACGCGGTTCAGAATGACACGCGGTTCAGAATGACAC
>JAENYQ010000070.1 GCA_016841675.1 Desulfotomaculum sp. | reverse complement strand
GAAAGCCTATACGAGCAGTTTCAGGATAAAGAAAACGAGGAGCTAATTAAGCCCCTCGTCCAACAATTTGTTGCAAATGTGACTGTTTTTGAAAATGAGATAAAAGTAGATTTAAAGATAGTTTTGGTTACTATTGGTGGAGGCGGGGGGAGTCGAACCCACCGTCCGAGAAAAGAGCCACAAGACTTTCTACGAGCGTAGACTGTGTTTTAAATTTCGCTCCGTTGGCGCCCACAACCAGGCTTCGCCAGAGCTATCTCGATGAATGTCCCCTATAGCCTCCGAGAATTGACTTAAGGGTAATCCTGTATTTTATGACACCCCTAACCCCGCTCCACAGGCCGGTGCGGGTGGGATGCTAGCTGCAATTAAGCAGCTAGAGCGTAATTATCGTTATTGGCAGTTAAATTAACTGTTCCACCGTTTTACGGGCTGATGGGACCCCGGCTCGCTTATCCTGCCACAACTTCCCCCGTCGAAACCGTTTCGCCCCCATAATTAAGATCTAATTTAGAACAAAACTACTGCTGATTCTTGCTTTTCATGGCCCGTTCCATTTCCCGTTTGGCATCTCTAGTAGCCATGTCTTCGCGCTTGTCATACTTTTTCTTGCCTCGGGCCAGACCCAGTTCAATTTTAACCCAGCCACGTTTAAAGTACAGTTGCAGCGGTATCATCGAAAACCCTTTTTCCCGTGTCTGCCCTAATAGCCGCATGATTTCACGCTTATGCATTAAAAGCTTGCGCGGGCGCTTGGGTTCGTGGTTAAACCGGTTACCTTGTTCGTAAGGGCTTATATGCATATTGTACAGCATTAGCTCGCCATTTTCAACACGGGCAAAACTGTCCTGCAAATTAGCCTTGCCGGCCCGAATGGACTTAATTTCCGTGCCGGTCAATGAGATGCCTGCTTCAAATTTTTCATCGATATGGTATTCGTGACGGGCTTTACGATTTTTAATGGTTATAGCCGGCATAAAAAGCACCTCTTAACCGTTTGGTTGCGGTAATTAATAATTATACCCACCTTGAACTAGTCTGTCAATGGTTTACAGACCCATCTCGTCAGAGATACCCTGCATTGCTTCCAATCCCAGGGTCAGGAACTCTTCCAGCGACAGGTCCATTTCCGAACAGGCGGCCATAGTCTCCCGGTTGGCTCCCCGGGCAAAAGATTTTTCACCATACCGGTTCATTAAGAACTCGGTATCAATAGCGGCAAGCTTCTTTTCCGGCTTAATCAGCGCCCCGGCCACTATGAGTCCCGTCAGCGGGTCGGTAGCGAAAAGTGATTTGTCCAGCAGGGATTCGCGGGGCAATCCGTGGGCCTCATTGTGCACTTTCACCGCGTAAACCACATCTTCGGGCAAACCGGTTTGTTCCAGCAATTCCGCCCCTTCCAGACTGTGCCGCTTGGGATCATCTTTGGTGCGGTCGTAGTCAATATCATGCAGCAAGCCGGCCAGGCCCCATTTTTCTTCGTCCTCGCCAAAATGACGGGCTAAACGCCACATTACCGCTTCCACGGCCAGCGAATGTTTAATCAGGTTTTTAGTCTTCATATGCTGTTTTAATAGTTTATAGGCTTCTTCCCGATTCACTCTGTTAACCCCCTGAATAACTGGTTTAAAAACTACCCATCTACTTTCATAAACTTGGCTTTAGCCTTAGTGGCTACTCTGCCGTCAGGCAGCACGATATGAGCGGCCATTTCAAATATTCGGTCCTTTTTATTGGCTTCGCACCATGACTCCACCACCAGCTTTTCATTGACCGGTACCCCTAAGCTGTAGCGGGTGGTCATTTCCGCGGTCATGATGGGTATTTCTTTCAGCCACAGCCACCAGGCCATAGTTTCATCCAGCAGGGCGGCGATTAAACCACCGTGCATGTAACCGCTCCAACCCTGATGGACATCACTGGCCGTAAATTCGGTGCGGCAGATATCATCATTGATTTCAAACTTTAGTTTTAAACCGATTGGGTTTCTTTCACTGCATCCGAAACACATATGGTTGCTATTCTTGACCAGGCCTCTCAGTTTAGCTCACCCCCAGGTACTATTGTTACATATTATAACCCGTTATGGCAAGACTTACCTGTGAAAACTAGGGCCGCCTTGTTTATCTCAAAGCGGCCTCGGCCTGTTGGGGCGAAACGATTGTAGTCCGCCTAATTTAATAAAATTTTGCCCGTTAAAGTTGATCTTATGTGCCATTTGAAACTGGTGTCATTGGCGATGCCGGTTTATAATAAGCAAAGTAAGGATAATTTTTACCGGGAGGGATACGGTTGGACAACCTGCAGCTTATCGTGGCGGTAATAGCTTTTATGTTTGCCGCCACTTTAATTCCCATGAGTAGAAAGAAAATGAAAGGCAAGGGTGTGCGCGTTTGGCGATTAGTGACCCTGGGCTTGTTAATGTTAGCTGCCCTGCTGGCCATGTTCGGGCCTGGTGTGAGCTTTAAGTAGTGCACTGGTTCACTGGAATGGCAAACCCGGGAGTAAAAAAAGGGGACAGGCACCGATTAAAAACAAATCGGAGCCTGTCCCCTTTTTTTAGATTCTTCGCTGCACTCAGAATGACAATCCTTAGGAATTAAAATGGCAATCTTGGGGATCAAAAAATACCGGGCTGTAGTAGCCCGGTATTTTTGTTTGGCTTGTTTACAATCATTACAGTCTGAGCAGCAGGGGACCAAGGATTAGGGAGATGGTGCCTGCCACTTTGATTAGCGGGTTCATGGCCGGGCCGGAGGTGTCCTTACAGGGGTCACCCACGGTGTCGCCGATAACCGCAGCTTGGTGAATCGGGTTGGGCTTGCCGTCAATTTTCTTGCCGCCCATTGCACCAGCTTCAATGTATTTCTTAGCATTGTCCCAAGCGCCGCCAGCATTGGCCAGGAACAGGGCCAGCAACACACCAACGGTGGTCAAACCGGTTAAGAAACCGGCCAGAGCCATAGCGCCAAGGCCAAAGCCTACTAGCGGAGGAATACCCACGGCAATAACACCGGGGAAGATCATCTTGCTGATGGCAGAACGAGTGGCAATGTCCACGCAACGTGCGTAGTCAGGCTTGCCGGTGCCTTCCATAATGCCAGGGATTTCCCGGAACTGGCGGCGAACCTCATCCACCATGGAGAACGCAGCATCACCAACAGCACGCATGGTGCGAGCGGCTACCAGGAACGGCACCGCGCCACCGATGAACACACCCACCAGAACCATGGGGTCAGTCACGTTAACGATGAAGTTGCCGCCTGTGGCAGCCAATCCCTCAGTCATGTTGGGGTTGTGCTTAACGCCGTCAACATACGCACTGAACAGGGCCAGAGCGGTTAGAGCAGCGGAACCAATGGCAAAACCTTTAGCGATGGCAGCGGTGGTGTTACCCACAGCGTCCAGTTTATCGGTTTTCTCACGCACTTCGGGAGGCAACTCGGCCATTTCGGCAATACCACCAGCGTTGTCAGCCACCGGTCCAAAGGAGTCCATGGCCACAATATAACCGGCAGTGGAGAGCATCCCCATGGCAGCCATAGCGATACCATAGATGGACCACAAGACAGCCATACCTTCCGGAGCGTTGGAGAGCACGGCCCAGAAAGCAAAGTAAATGGCCGCAGCAAAGGTAAGCATCGGAATGAATACTGATTCCATACCAACCGCCAAGCCGTGAATTACGTTGGTGGCCGGGCCGGACTTGGAAGCTTCAGCAATTCTCAATACCGGAGGCTTATTATTAGCCGTATAATACTCGGTAAGGTAACCGACAGCCACGTTAACAATCAAACCGGCCGCAACAGCCATGAAGATACCAAAAGAGACACCTTCAAAAGCTACGCCACCCCCGCCAGTCGGTTGAGCAATACCGTCAACCGGGAAGATAAACCTGGCCAGGAAGTAGGTACCAATCAGGGTCAAAATGTTAGTGGTCCACAGACCAATGTTCAGAGCGGCCTGCGGGTTGCCGCCTTCTTCAGTACGCACAGTAAAGGTACCGAGGATAGCGGCAATAATACCAACAGCACCAAGCAGCAGCGGGAAGATAACGCCCGCAAAACCAAACAGGGTGTTACCAATCAGCATGGCAGCAATAGTGGTGGCAGCATAGGACTCGAACAAGTCGGCGCCCATACCGGCGGTGTCACCAACGTTGTCACCAACGTTGTCAGCAATGGTAGCCGGGTTGCGCGGGTCATCTTCGGGAATACCGGCTTCAACTTTACCAACCAGGTCGGCACCCACGTCAGCGGCCTTGGTGAAGATACCACCACCGACCCTGGCGAAGAACGCGATAACCGAAGCGCCGAAAGCGAAGCTGTTGATAATAAGCGGGCTCTGGAAAATAATAAACAGCACGGAAACACCCAGCAGACCAAGACCGGCAACGGCAAGACCCATAACAACGCCGGCGCGGAAGGAAACCTGCAGGGCTTTGCCCAGGCCGTGGCTCCGGGCAGCTTCAGCGGTACGTGCATTGGACTTGGTTGTACTGTTCATGCCGATGTAACCGGCGATGGCAGAGCACAAAGCACCTACCAGGAATGAGATGGCCGAAGCCGGACCTACGGGTAAGTGAGAGCCCTCACCCGTTTGAACAAAATATTGAGCGGCCCATAATATTACGAAAATTGCGAGTGTAAAAGGAATAAGTGTTCTGTACTGGCGGTTCATGTACGCCATGGCACCCTCTTGGATGGCCTCTGAGAGTTGCTTCATTTTAGGTGTGCCCATGCTTTCTTTAAGCACCTGGGACATTGTAAATAATGCAAAAAGTAGTGCAACAAAGCCTACCCCAGCAGCGTAATACGCCAATGTCATATTCTCCACTTAGTCAAACCCTCCTCTTCCCCAATAATTAAATAGTTTTTTCACAAACAACGCTAAACCTCAAAACTGCCTGAAACTCCCGCAATACCTAATTTTCCACCTCCTTATTTCTATTTCTAACTATTATTTATAAAGGCTATACTTTGTCCATAAAAATTATAGCATAGCCCATAAAACTTGACAATTATAATAATGCTGGTTATTCATTTAGCGTAAAATTGGTGGTCTAAATTATGCTGTAGTTAACTTGGGGCGAAAAAACAAACCCGGGGGGTTTTTCCCCGGATTTCTATTTGACTAAAACTATCAATGTTAATGACGTCACTGCAAAGCCGATGGCCACAAATATCGTCACCTTACCCAGAAACTCATCCATACCTTTTTTCTTACCAAAAAATGTTTCCGCACCACCAGCAATAGAGCCTGAAAGGCCTGCACTTTTGCCAGACTGGAGTAAAATAACAGCAATTAATCCCACGCAAAGTATAACGTGGAAAACGGTTAATAAAATATTTAATACATCCACAGTCCTTACTCCTCCCATCAAACATTAATCACATTTTATTATACCCGGACGGAGAAAGCAAGCACTTATTGTTAACGAGCCCCCGCCCGGGACGGGTTTTGTTGCGAATAAAGTCGGTTTTAGTGTTATCTCCAGAATGCTGCTCGCTTTTATATATTATTAGCGATCCAAATCCCTGTGATATGGGTATTTAAAGGAACTAGCGCAGGTTATAAAAGACCTTTCTTCCTTTAAACATAGCGGTAGCTGAAAGCTCTTCTTCAATCCGCAGCAGTTGGTTGTACTTGGCCACCCGGTCAGTGCGTGACGGTGCGCCGGTCTTAATCTGACCCGCGTTAACCGCTACCGCGAGATCGGCGATGAAGGTGTCCTCGGTCTCCCCGGAACGGTGCGAAACTACCGCGGTGTAACCGGCCTGTTTGGCCATTTCGATGGCTTCCAGGGTTTCTGTAACGGTGCCGATCTGGTTCAGTTTAATTAGAATGGAGTTGGCCACCCCGCCCTCTATGCCGCGGGCAAGTCGCTGGGTATTAGTCACAAACAGGTCATCGCCCACAATCTGCACTCGGGAGCCCAGTTTATCAGTGAGACTTTTCCAGCCTGCCCAGTCGTCTTCGGCCAGTCCGTCCTCAATGGAAATAATGGGATATTTGTCCGCCAGGCGAGCGTAATATTCAATCATCTCCGCCGCGTCGTAAGAAACCCCTTCTCCTGCCAGCACGTACCGGCCATCCTTGTAAAACTCCGTCGCAGCGGCGTCAATAGCCAGCGCTATCTCCCCGCCGGGCTTGTATCCGGCAGCCTGAATGGCTTCCACAATCACGGCCAGCGCTTCCTCATTGGAGCCCAGATTGGGGGCAAACCCACCCTCATCGCCCACGGCGGTGTTTAGGCCCTTTTTCTTCAGTACCCCTTTAAGGGTGTGAAACACTTCGGCGCCCATCCGCAGCGCGCCGGCGAAATCGGCGGCCCCTACCGGCATAACCATAAACTCTTGAATATCCATGTTATTGTCGGCGTGTTTACCACCGTTGAGGATGTTCATCATGGGCACCGGCAACAGCCTGGCCGCTGCTCCACCCAGATACCGGTACAGGGGCATGTCCAGTGACCTGGCGGCAGCCCGGGCCACCGCCATGGAAACGCCCAGAATGGCATTGGCACCCAATTTGCCTTTATTGGGGGTGCCGTCCAGGTCAATCATGGTCATGTCCACGCCTACCTGGTCCAGGGCGTCAAAGCCCAGAATTTCCGATGCAATTTGTTCTTCAACGTTTTCAACGGCCTGAGTCACACCTTTACCATTGTAGCGGCCAGCGTCGGCGTCCCGCAGTTCGACCGCCTCATAGGCGCCGGTTGAAGCGCCCGAGGGCACCGCCCCCCGGCCCGTGGTGCCGTCTTCCAACAGCACATCCACCTCAACGGTGGGATTACCCCGGGAATCAAGAATCTCCCTGGCCACAATATCAACTATCACAGTGGACATAATAAAACCTCCTTCTAAACCTTGGTAGCAGAATTCAGTAGTCAGTAGTCAGCATCCTGACTACTGACTACTTAAATTTTAACCGATCTGCCAAAAAATAACCAATATTATTCGTGCAAACTTGCAGACACTTAGTGTAAAAAAGGGGACAGGCTACTTTTTTTAAAAAGCAAAAAAAGTAGCCTGTCCCCTTTTTTGCTTAGTATTTAATTCGATTCCAGCAGGGTTCGGCCTGTCATCTCGGGGGGCTGCTCGATTCCCAACAGATGCAGCATGGTGGGGGCCACGTCCTCCAGGCGGCCGGGCCGCAGTGTTACACCGATGTGCTTATCACTGACCAGTATAAAGGGTACCCGGTTGGTTGTATGCGCGGTGTGCGGTCCGCCGGTACTGTCCCGCATCATCTCCACGTTGCCGTGATCGGCGGTGATGATGGCAGTCCCACCGGCTTGGCGCACTGCCTCAATAGCCCGGCCAAGATAGTAATCCACCTCTTCAACAGCTTTAATCGCCGCTTTAATTACCCCGGTATGGCCCACCATGTCCGGGTTGGCATAGTTCACAATAATTACGTCGTAAACCTCGTCCTCAAGCTTGGCCAGCAGCGCGTCGGTAACACCGCAGGCGCTCATCTCGGGCTGCAAATCGTAGGTGGCTACGTGGGGAGACGGTATCAGCACCCGGTCCTCGCCCCGGTTGGGTTTTTCCACTCCGCCGTTGAAAAAAAAAGTTACGTGAGCGTATTTTTCCGTTTCGGCCAGGCGCAGCTGACGCAGGTTGCGATAGCTAAGCACCTCGCCCAGCGTATTAACCAGCACCTGGGGCCTAAAGGCTACCGGCGCCTCAATGGTCTTGTCGTACTGGGTCATGCAGGTGAAATGCACCCGGGGACGTTCCGCCGGACGCTCAAATCCGGTAAAATCTTGGTCCACAAAGGCCCGGGTAATCTCCCTGGCCCGGTCGGGCCGAAAATTGAAAAATATGATGACATCGCCGTTTTTAACTTGACCCAGGGGTTGGCCCCAGTTATCTACAATGACTGTGGGTTTGACAAACTCATCGGTCTCACCCCGGGCGTAAGCCTGATCCACTGCCTCGGCAGCGTTGTTCACCTTTAATCCCCGGCCTTCGACCATAGCCTCATAAGCTTCCTGCACCCGTTCCCAGCGCTTATCGCGGTCCATGGCGTAATAGCGGCCCATCACGGTAACAATCTTGCCTAACTCCATTTTGGCCATCCGCTCGGTAAGCGCAGCTATGTACTCTCCGGCATTGGCCGGTGGCACGTCGCGGCCGTCCAAAAATGCGTGCACAAATACCCTGTCCAATCCCTGGTCCCGGGCCAACTCCAGCAGCGCATACAGATGATTGATATGACTGTGTACTCCGCCATCGGACAAAAGACCCATCAAGTGCATTGCGCCGCCGCTCTCCCGCACCTTTTCCACCGCTTCCAGCAGTACCGGGTTGTCGTAAAAGTCCCGTTCCCTGATGGAGCGGCTGATTCTGGTCAGTTCCTGGTAGACCACCCGGCCCGCGCCCATATTCAGATGGCCCACCTCGGAGTTGCCCATCTGCCCCTCGGGCAGGCCCACGTCCTCTCCGGATGTCCCCAGGGCGGTATGGGGGTAACGCTCTAAGAGCCCGCTCAAATTGGGAATGCGGGCACCGGCAATGGCGTTGTTTTTCCTATGTTCGTTTAAACCCCAGCCGTCCAAAATGAACAGCACCAGGGGCTGCTTAGCTGCAACCAACAATAATTCCTCCTCAAGATAACAAGGCAAATGGGAGGCCACGCTATCCTCAGCCAATGGGAGACGAATTACGCACGATTTGAGCGAAGCTGTCGGCATCCAGACTGGCGCCGCCCACCAGGGCACCGTCAATGTCCGGCTGAGCCATCAGTTCCGCGGCATTACCCGGTTTAACACTGCCGCCGTACTGGATGCGCACCGCTTCCGCCGCATCGTCTCCAAACAGGCGGCGCAGGATACCGCGGATATATCCGTTTACAGCTTGGGCATCACTGGCCGACGCGGTACGCCCGGTGCCGATAGCCCATACCGGCTCGTAAGCCACCACAATTCCGGCGGCCTCACTGGCCTTTAGACCCGCTAAGGCGCCATCCACCTGGCGGCCCACCACTTCCTCGGTGCGGCCTGATTCACGCTCATCCAGCAATTCACCCACACACACTATAGGCACCAGACCGCTGGTCAGAACGGCACGCACCTTCTGATTCACTTTTTGGTCGGTTTCACCGAAGAACTGCCGGCGCTCCGAATGGCCCAGGATTACATACCGACAACCAATCTCCTTGAGCATCCCCGGTGCAATTTCTCCGGTGTAAGCGCCTTCCGTTTCCCAGTAACAGTTTTGAGCGCCCAGAGCAATGTCGGTCCCGGTCAATTGTTCCGCGACCGCAGCCAAAGCGATAAAGGGCGGGCAGAGCACCATCTCCACACCAGCCAGCCCGGCGGCCTTTGCCCTAAAAGCAATGACAAAATTGACCGCCTCAGCGACGGTCTTATACATTTTCCAGTTTCCCGCTATGATTGGTTTACGCATTTTTTAATCACCCCGTATCCATTCGAAACAATTTCAGTAGTCAGAATTCAGGAGTCAGAATTCAGAATGCCCCGAGAAAAAGATTCCAGTTAATACTAAACTCCTGTAAAATAGGTTACCTTGTTGCAAAAGTCTATTAGTGTTTTCAAATCTCCCATTCTGACTACTGTTCTACTTCCTTGTCCATCAGTGCAGCCACACCGGGCAGCACCTTGCCCTCCAGAAACTCCAGGGAGGCGCCTCCCCCGGTGGAAATATGGGTAATTTTATCCGTCACCCCGGCCTTATGTACCGCTGCGGCCGAATCGCCGCCGCCGATTACAGAAACAGCACTGCTGTCAGCCAACGCCCTGGCCACTGCCATGGTGCCGCCGGCAAAAGGTTCCATTTCAAATACGCCCATGGGACCGTTCCACACCACCGTGGCCGCTTCTTTTAACCTGTCCCCGTACTGCTTGGCGGTTTGCGGTCCGATATCCAGCGCCATGGTATCCGCCGGGATACTGTCCACCGGTACTACCTTGGACTGGGCATCCGGCGCCGCCGCCGGGGCCACCACCATGTCCACCGGTAATAGCATTTCCACTTTGCGACTCCTGGCCTGACGGATCAGTTCCCTGGCCAGTTCGATCTTATCGGACTCTACCAATGACTGACCCAACTCATGACCCTGCGCTTTAAGGAAAGTGTTGGCCATGCTGCCGCCGATCAGCAGCACGTCCACCTGCTGCAGCAAATTGTCAATTACCGCGATCTTGTCCGACACCTTGGCCCCGCCAATGACCGCCATAAAAGGCCTGGACGGTGAACTAAGCACCTGCCCCAACATGGCCAGCTCTTTTTCCATCAGGAAACCGGCCACGGCCGGCAAAAACTCGGCCACTCCCGCGGTGGAAGCGTGGGCCCGGTGAGCCGCCCCGAAAGCGTCGTTTACAAACACATCGCCCAATTCCGCCAGGCGGCGGGCAAACTTCTCGTCATTTTTCTCCTCTTCGGGATAAAAACGCACGTTTTCCAGCAGCAGTATGTCCCCGTCCTTCATATCGTCAACCATATGCTTGATCTCGTCGCCTACACAGTCATCCGCCTTTTGCACCGGAGCGCCAATCAGCTGCTGTAGTCGCTCGGCCACGGGGTCCAATTTGAACCGGTCGTCCACTTTACCTTTGGGACGGCCCAGGTGAGACATTAAAATTACCCTGGCCCCTGCTCCAGTAAGGTACTTGATTGTGGGCAGCGCAGCGTTAATCCGGGTGTCATCTGTAACATGACCTTCCTTGTCAAAGGGCACATTGAAATCAACCCGCACCAGTACCCGCTTACCGGACACGTCGATGTCCCGTACAGTTTTCTTGTTCATCTAATCCCCCTCTTGGGAAATAAATTCAGGAGTCAGAATTCAGTAGTCAGGAGTCAGTAGTCAAGAGATAAAATACATTAGCCTAATCTTGTACTTCAGAAACGCGCTCGGGTAAACGATAAAAGACCGCAAATAAAAAACAACATGATTATTCCCTTTACTCAGTAATCCCCTTCGATGAGATAAACATTTTTAATAAACAATTGTGCATTGCGGGGTAAAGCTGTCATCTAAGAACGTTAGCGAAGGATCTAGATTCTTCACTTCGTTCAGAATTAATACGCGTGCCCGCACCACGATAAATGAATACAGTCTACCTTCGTCAAGATTAAGCTTGTCATCCTGAGCGTAGCGAAGGATCTGGGTTTTAAGATTCTTCGCTACGCTCAGAATGACAGATTCGTTGTATTCATAGCAATGACACGACGTTGCACCACTTACTGAGTTAACGGTATAACCATGAAAAACAATTACGCCTTCTACACAAGCCCTTTTCTTTATTCTGACTGCTGAATTCTGACTCCTGACTCCTTCATAATAATATTAAAATCCCTTATTGGCAATATATGCTACCAGGTCAACCACCCGGTTGGAGTAACCCCACTCGTTATCGTACCAGGCTATCACTTTTACCATATCGTCATCCATAACCATGGTGGATAGGGCGTCGATAATAGAAGAGCGAGGATCGCCGTTATAATCCCATGACACCAGCGGCAGTTCGCTGTAGCCCATTATACCCTTTAACTCATTCTCCGATGCGTTTTTCAGGGCGGCGTTTACATCATCCCTGGTCACCTTTTTATCCACTTGCAGGGTCAGGTCCACCACCGAAACATTCAGGGTGGGCACCCGCATGGACATACCGTTCAGCCGGCCTGCTAATTCCGGAAGCACCAAAGCCACAGCCCTAGCCGCGCCGGTAGTGGTAGGAATGATGGACATGCTGCCCGCCCGACCGCGCCGCCAGTCCCGGTGTGGCATATCAAGCACTTGCTGATCGTTGGTCTGGGCATGGATGGTAGTCATCAGTCCCTTGACTATTCCGAATTCCCGGTTAAGTACCTTGGCCAGGGGAGCCAGGCAGTTGGTCGTACAGGAAGCATTGCTAACTATATTATGTAAAACCGGATCATATTTCTCCTCATTAACCCCCATGACCACTGTCATGCAATTCCCGCCTCTGGCCGGAGCAGAGATAACCACCTTCTTGGCCCCACCCTGCAGATGCAGCGAAGCGTCTTCCACCTTGTTGAACTTGCCGGTTGATTCAACTACTATATCTACTCCCAGGTCGCCCCAGGGCAACTTGGCCGGATCTGCTTCTGAGAATACTTTAATATCTTTGCCGTTGTAGGAAATCACATCATCATGCCCGTAAATTTCCTCGTCCAGCCTGCCATGCACGGTATCATACTTCAACGTGTGCGCAAGGGTGGCGGTAAACACATCATTAACTGGCAGCCTTCTTGATTTGTGATTTACGGCCACCACCTCAACGTCCGGGCGACGCAGCGCCGACCTTAGCACTAAACGTCCAATCCTACCCAGCCCGTTAATCCCTATTTGCACCGTCATTATTAGGCCCACTCCCTCCAATAGTATACCTTACTACCCTTAATTTATTTAAATATGCTATACTCTATTCGCTAATTATTTAATTGTTTCCTCCCTTTTTGTATACACGAGCAAAAAAATATTGTTTCTATTCCAGTACTTAAAAAATGCCTAAGTCAAAAGTTCATTTTATCATTCTGACACCTGGGAAGATTACCATGCCTTAACGCGGCACCATCAGAGAGGATGATAATCTATTTTCAGCGCCGTTGTATGCCATTAGAAAATTTTGGATTGTCATCCTGGGCGTAGCGAAGAATCTAAGATCCTTCGCTACGCCCAGGATGACAATCCAAAATTTATTTCATCATGCCGCCGTTGCGGCACTATTAGTATGTATGAAAAATCAAAATGAAGGAGGCACCATTTAAATGTGCCTCCTCAAGTGTCAATATGATATTTTTATGCACAATAAATAATCATTATTATTCCCTTTACTCAGTAATCCCCATTGATGAGATAAACATTTTTAATAAACATTTGTGCACCGCGAGGGGAGAGCTGTCATCTAAGAGCGTTAGCGAAGGATCTAAATTCTTCACTTCGTTCAGAATTACCACGCGTACCCGCACCACGATAAACGAATACAATCTACCTTCGTCAAGATTAAGCTTGTCATCCTGAGCGCAGCGAAGGATCTGGGTTTTAAGATTCTTCGCTGCGCTCAGAATGACAAGCCTAAAAGGTTCTTCAATTCTTTTATTCATAGCAAATGACACGACGCGGTACCACTTACTGAGTTAACGGTATAACCATGTAAATAATCAGTTAAAGTTAATAACGCTTACGTTTCCTAATAGGCGGTATGTTCAATTCATCACGGTATTTGGCCACAGTACGCCTTGAGATTTTAACCCCCCGGCGGGCGAAGATATCGGCAATTTGCTGATCATTTAAAGGTTCACTGGGATCCTCGTCGATTACGATTTCCTGGACCGATTTCTTGATGCTCTCGGCAGAAATCGCCGCCCCACCTGCGTTGGTCAGGCCGGAAGAAAAAAAGTACTTCATTTCTAAAACGCCCTGGGGAGTTTGAATGTACTTGTTTGATGTAGCCCTTGACACTGTAGATTCATGCAGACCTACAATATCGGCCACTGTTTTCAAATTAAGCGGTTTTAAATATTTAACTCCCAAGTCCAGGTAGTCACGCTGCAGATCCACCAAGCAACTAGCCACTTTGTACAGGGTCATCCTGCGCTGCTCAATACTCTTAATCAGCCACGCAGCCGCATTTAACTTGTGTTCCACATATTTTTTGGTTTTATTATCACCTTTGTCCTGGTTAAGTACCGCCCGGTAAGTTTTGTTAATGCTCAGTCTGGGTACGTATACATCGTTGACCAGGATAATATACTCGTTATCCACCTTGTTGAGCACAATATCCGGTACAATGTACCTGTTTTCGTTGCCACCGCTGAAGTTGCGTCCCGGTTTGGGGTCCAGGGTCTTCAGCAAGTCAGCCACCCGCTGTATTTCCAGTACCGATACGCCCAGCTGCTGACACATCCGGTTATACTTGCCGTCTGCCAAATCGGGTAAGTATTTTTCCACTATATCGTAAGCTAGAGGGTCACTAATGTTTAAAAATTTTAACTGCAGCAGTAAACACTCCTGCAAAGAGCGGGCTCCCACTCCAGGCGGGTCAAATGATTGTACCAGCGTGAGTGCTTCCATGACTTCGTCCTCGGTCACACCCATTTGTTTGGCCATATTATCTACCTGGTAAATCAGATAACCGTTGTGGTTGATATTACCGATTATATATTCAGCAATAACCTGCTGCTTTTTGGTGCAGATGCTCATCCCAAGTTGAGACAACAGGTGCTCTAGCAGACTGGGCGCACGGCTGGCAAAATGTTCATAACTGTAATCATTTTTTTCAGTGCGAATTTCAGAATGCGGCAGACCTAGGTCACTGCTGTCATGAAAGTAATCCTGCCAGTCGATATCGTATCCGTTATCGCCCGGTTTTTCTTCTTCCACAACGGGTTTCTTTTCCACTGCGGGCTGTTCTGCTTCTTCTTCCTTGATCTCCAGCAGCGGATTTTCCTCGAGCTGCTGCTCCACGTAAGATTCCAGTTCTAGAGAGGATAACTGCAGAATCGTTATGGCCTGACGCAGCTCGGGGGTCATGATTAATTTTTGTGTTTGAATAATGTTAAGTCCATAACCCATGCGCATGGCCGTCATTTCCTCCAGTTCTTAAATAATGTTAAAATTTACAATACTCTAAAAGTTTCTCTTCTAAATAAGGTTTCTAGGCTCCTAGCAAAAATCCTGCCTGCTGTTTTAATTCCAATATATTCAGTTAACGGGCAGATGATTACAGACCCAGGATCGTATTAATAGGGCAGCAGCCAATACAGTAAGCCCGGCGGCCAACAGCATCGCAAAGGTCTCCTGGCCTGCCATATAAAGATAGGGATGATACCCGCGCAGATAATCCATGTAATCATTAAAAGTCATCCACAGACCGGCGCCCAGCACCGCCCAAGCGGGCAAAGAACATCGGCGTAAAAAAATAAACCCTTGCACTGCCATTCCACAGTGCGAGGCCCAGAGCATCCCTTCAGTTAAAGTGAAGGGCACACCCGATACCCAGCTGTGGGTAATTACCCCAACGGCCCACAGGCCATACTTGATACAGGTGGCGCAGGCCAGGGCCGTCAATAACCCGGGCCGGAACCCCACAGCCACCGCCAGCAGCGCCAGAGCAAAAAAAGTGGTGGCCAGCGGACTGTCGGGTACCACCGGCCACAGGAGGGCCGGCGTTTCGGCTAACTGCAGCCGATACCAGTAATAGCCATACCCGGACCCGGCCAGGTTGATGATAATCAGGGGCCAGACCAGGCTGGAACGCCAAGGTCTCTGCCACAGTTCTGCTGTTAGTTCCGCAAGCAGTCGCAAGCGGGCCACCTCCCTTTCAAAAAAAAGTGTGTCAGGGGGACGGTTCCTTTGACACACTTTGCAGTTGCACTAAAAGTCAAGGGCCGTCCCCGACTTGAACGCTGCCGCCCTCTCCATCCGGATTCGTTTCCGGCGTCATAAAAGCTTTTCTCTTTACCCGGGCGGGTACGCCGCAAACCAGGGCGCCCGGCGGCACATCGCGGTTCACCAACGAGCCGGCTCCAACTACCGCCCCGTCGCCAATCCTTACGCCCGGCAGCACGGTTGAATTAGCCCCAATCATAACATTGGCACCTATCTCCACCGGACCCAGCCGAAACTCGTGTACCAGGAATTCGTGAGCCAGCAGGGTGGCATTATAACCGATTACGGTGTTTTTACCAATGGAGATATAGCCTGGATAAAAAACGTCCATCATTGCCATCAACCCAACCGAAACTCCCTGACCAACCTTTACGCCCACCAGGCGGTAAAGAAAATTTTTCATCCGCAGCGAGGGCAGGTAGCGGCACAGGACAATAATCATAAAATTGAAGCAAACCCGGAAAAAACCGGCTCGCCGGTACCAGCCGTGCATTGAATTGCCGTCACCCAGGTACGGATAATGGGTTAGCCTGCGCATGGTCCAACTACCTCCCCCGCTGGTGCCAGGTGTTGCAAGTTGGATTTGTTGCAAATCTTTGATTTGCAACAAATCCAACTTGCAACACCTGGCACCACTCATTTTATTTTTTCGCCGGCTCTTATTTTTTCAGCAATTCGATCCAGTTTGCGCAGCCGGTGATTAATCCCGGAGCGGCCCAAGGGTGGAGCGGCCATTTCGCCCAACTCCTTCAGGCTGGCGTCCGGGAAACTGAGTCGCAGTTCCGCCACTTCCCGCAGCGATGGGGGCAGCTTTTCCATGCCCAGACTGTGGGCAACAATTTTAATATTCTCCGTTTGCCGTAGAGATGCATTGACAATTTTGTTCAGGTTGGCGGTTTCACAATTGACCAACCGGTTTACCCGGTTGCGCATATCCTTGACCACCCTGACGTTCTCAAATTCTAAGAGCGCGGTGTGAGCGCCCATAAGGTTCAGACATTTTACGATCTGGTCGCTCTCTTTAAGGTAGACCACATACCACTTTTTACGGTTGCTAATCCGAGCATCCATTTGGAAACGTTTAAGCAGTCGACAGATATCATCCGCATGGCGATCATTGCCGGTAATCACTTCCAGGTGATAGGTGCCCCCCGGATTATTTACCGACCCCCCGCCCAGAAAAATACCCCGCAAGTAAGCCCGCCGACAGCATTCGTTGCGCAGCAGCTCCTGGTGCAGACCATCCCGGAGCAAGCCGTTTTCATGCCTCATACCCAAATCCACCAGTATTTCGGCCAGGCCATCCTGGGGCGGTACACGGACCAGGTAGACATTATTTTTATTTAACCGCATTTTCTTTTTTACCAGCACCTCGGCCTGAACCCTGTATAAATCTTTAAGCAATTTAAACATTTTACGGGCCACCGCCGCATTGTGGTTGAACAAATTCAGTGAAACCTTGCGCCCACTAATCTGCAGTGAGCCATCCATCTTGACCAGGGCGGCCAGTTCAGCTGCCCGACAGCAGCGCCGCTGACCGATTATCCGGGCCAATTCGTTTTTTGTGACCAGTGAGAAACTCAACCAACGTCACCCCCGGGCCTTAATATCTTCTATAACTGTCCTTTCCAGCGCTCCAGCTAACATTTCATCCACGGCCAGGGCTTCTTCCGCCCGGTCGGCCTCCGCCGGATCAGGCTTGGTGGCCGGGTGTTTGGGTAGAAACAGTGTACAGCAGTCCTCGTAGGGCAGGATGGATGTTTCAAATGTCCCAATTTGTTGTGCTCGTTGGATTATCTCTTCCTTGTCCATGCCCACCAGGGGCCGCAGCACCGGCATATCCGTGACCAGGGTGATGGTGCGCATACTCTCCAGAGTCTGGCTGGCCACCTGGCCCACGCACTCACCGGTTACCAGGGCCAGCGCTTCCCGCTGTTTGGCAATGCTGGTGGACAGACGAAACATCATCCGCCGCATGATGGTTACCCTTAGCTCTTCAGGACACTTCATTTGAATTTCTTTCTGGATATCGGTAAAGTGGACCACGTGCAGCTTAATGCTGGCGGTATAATCGGCCAGCAGCCGGCACAGATCCCGTACCTTTTCCAACGATTTCTCCCCGGTAAAGGGGAAACTGTGAAAGTGGACCGCCTCTATTTGTATCCCCCGCTTCATCGACATCCAGCCCGCCACCGGGCTGTCTATGCCGCCGGATAGCAACAGCAGCGCCCGGCCGCTGCTCCCCACCGGCAGCCCGCCGATTCCGGGCACATCACCAGCGTATACGAAGGCGTTTTTCTCCCGGATCTCCACCCGTACCCGGATGGCCGGATTGTGCACATCCACCTGCAGTCCCGGGTAATGGTCCAGCAGGTATCCGCCCACCAGGCCGTTTATTTCAGGTGATGTTTTGGGGAATCCCTTGTTGGATCGCCTGGCTTCTACTTTAAAAGTTACGGGTGAGCCGGGTATTACTTGCAAACCGGGAACCGCATCTTTAAGAGCCTGCAGCGCCCCGACGCAGACGGCCTCTTCATCCAGCGGCAGGCACAGCGCCGGGCAGACGCCCACGATGCCGAAAACCTTCTGCAGCCGTCCCAACACCAGGCCGGGTTCAATTTCACTTTCCACCACCAGGCGGCCGTAAACCCGACTTACCTTGGCGCGCCCCACTTTACTGAGGCTCCGGCTGATATTATCCATTAGACGCCGCTCAAATTGCGGCCGGTTCTTGCCTTTCAGGCCGATTTCACCGTAACGAATCAGGTATGTATTGTACATTGTCCACCTCGTCTTTATGAAATGCAGGAGTCAGGCCCCTGTGCCGTTCTGTATTAAACGTCAACCCAACCCATAGACGGAACGCCACAGGGGGCGTTCCCTACAATTGCTCCTTTTTCCCGGGGTGCTGTAATTGCAGGGAACGGTGACTAAACCCAATGGTTATTTTCAGGCGGAAAAAAGCAACTACATTTATTTTTTGCCTTTTTTTTCATTCTGACTCCTGACTACTGACTACTGACTCCTACGTTATCCATACAACAACCGCAATTCCCGAACCACGGCCAGGGTTTTGGCCACGGCATAATCTATTTCCTCGGCTGTATTTACCGGTGATAAACTAAACCGGACCGCCCCCATAAGTAAATCTTCACTTAAACCCATGGCTTTCAATACATGGCTGCCGGGTTTTTTACGGGATGAACAGGCCGAACCCGTGGAGACAAAGATACCATGCTGCTCCAGGGAGTGTACCAACACCTCTCCGGGCAGGCCGGGAAAGGAGATATTAGCAATGTGCGGGGCGCTGCGGGGGTCATCCTCCCGGCACGGCGGGCCATTTAACACTGAGCCGGGCGCCCCGGCCAAAATTCCATCCACCAGCCGTTGTTTTAAAAGCCGTATTCTTTCCGCCGCCCCGCCGGCTTCCCGGGAGATAACACCGGCGGCCACGCCGAAACCAACTATACCGGGCACGTTTTCAGTTCCCGAACGCAGGCCTCCCTCCTGGCCGCCGCCGGCCACCAGTGGGCGCA
>JAENYQ010000069.1 GCA_016841675.1 Desulfotomaculum sp. | reverse complement strand
ACAGCTTTTTGGGTTCGCTGCCCGGCTCGATAGCACCTTCGAAAATCTGGTCAAAATTAATGGCTTCAGACATACTTTTTCCCCTCCTTTCCTCTGCTTTTACCAGTTCTGGCAAAGCGGAGTTTCTAAGTCTTCAGAGATTTTTTTGTGTACGCCCAGTTTCCAGGTCCTGTATTCAAGGGCGCTTAATAGTTTCTGGATGGATGCTTCAATATCAGTTTCCAGGATAAAGTAACCGCCGAAAACATCTCCGGCAACCTGGGTCAGGATGCTGTATATAAGGTCGCAGCCTTCAACTGGAGGCATGGTACCGACTTGAGTGGGCATGCCGATGGCCACGGCCCAAGTACCGATACTAGTGGCCTTGCCGCTCATGGCTTCTGGAGCCGAGGCAACAAACGGAACTTTCGGGGTGTCCACGCCCATGTCATTGGCCATGTCCATGAGTAGCTCAGCGGCCCGGGAATTATCCACGCAGGAACCGATATGCAGGACCGGCGGTAGGCCGTATTTGAGATCGGCCTTTTCGGAGATGCGCTTGTAGAAACTCTTTAGACCTTCACCACAGTACTTGTCTACGAAAGCGGGATCCATCAGGCCTTCTTTGGCGCAGGCTTGGGCATTGCAACCGGTGGAGACGACTAAAACATCGTTCTTCAGCATGGCCTTGGTTATTTCAAGGTGCGCTTGATCCTGGAAGGTCTTTAGGTTGTTACAGCCTGCCATTAGGACGACACCCTTAAGTTCGCCGCTGGCGATGGCATCGTTAAGCACCCGTACGGGGTTTTCAGGGTTAACTGAACCGAAAATTTTATAAATAGCTTCCAGGCTGAAGCCGGCTACCACTTTGTTAACCACGTTGGGGATGTGCACCGGACGGTTACCGCGCTCCTTGAAAGCTTGGATTCCTTCGCGGATAACTTCCTTGGCGCTGTCCATTGCGGTGGCTTCCTGGTAATCAAGGTGCATGGTGCCGGGGTTTTTAACAATATCCGAGGTGGTGATTAGCCGGGTGCCGAAGCACTGGGCCACAGTGTTTAAGGATGGCATGATGCACTGGACGTCAACCACCATGCAGTCCACCGCTCCGGTGCAGATGGCCAATTCCTGGGACGAAAAGGATGTGACGAGGGGTACGCCCTGGCGCATAAGCACTTCGTTGCCGGTGCAGCAGATACCGGACAGCTGAATACCTTCGGCGCCTGCTTCTTTAGCCTCGCCTTCCAGTTCCCTGGCTGCAGACACGATCATCTCGCTGAGCAGCGGGTTGTGGCCGTGCAGGATGATATTAACCTTTTTCGGCTGCAGCACGCCCATGTTGGCTTCGCTGGCCACCGGTTCGGGGGTGCCGAAAATAATATCGGACAGGTCGGTGGCAATCCATTTGCCGGCCAGGTCGGCCAGACCAACCCGTACCGCGCTGAACACCAGGTTTACCGGGTCGTTATCCATACCCACGTGAGCCTGGGTGACTAGATCGGATATGGTGGCGTGGATACCGTGGGGCATTACCATATGGCTGGTATATTTTTTATTTCTGTCTTCGGTTACAGTTTTAGTAATCCAGTTGCAATCTCCCTCGCCCTTGGTGCGTCTAAAATCATCCAGGGCCAGTTCGGCCAGTTCCTTGGCCAGGGTTTTATCGTCTTTGTCTTTAGTTTCAATACCCATCTTATTGCAGATGCGCTGCAATTTGGCCGGATCCTTGAGTGAATAATCAGGAGCATGGCCATCGGCGATCATGTGCATCACATGGCTGATATGGTTGCCGTGCTGGGCATGAGAAGCGCAACCGGTAAGAATCATCAAGCCTACGCTACGGGCCACTATGGTCCAAGCGTTAGCGCCGCAAATACCGCGGCTGGCCGGGCCTTCATCGGCTTTAATCCGGCAGGGTCCCATCATGCAGAAGCGGCAGCAGATACCTTTGTAACCGAATTGACATTGGGGCTGTTGGGCCAGGACCCGGTCAAAAGCAGTAATGACACCTTTTTCTTTTGCTACGTCAAGCATTTCCAGCACTGCCGGGTCTACTGACCGCTTAATGTTTTTAGGGTCTATCACTCGCGGTGACTTGTTAGAAGGCCGGGAAGTCAGGCTGGGGTCTTTGAACCTTGGCATTAATTCAACCTCCTTAATATAATGTGTGTTGGTTGGTTAACTAGTAGTTATTTTTTTTATCACCATCCTTTTATTTTTTTTATTGCAAACCGTCTTTTTCCAATAAAGAAGGTGTGGATAGGCAATCCTTTATTTACTATACTAAATTGCACCTGTTACGAGCAAATGTCAAAAACAATGTCCGAGGTAGAAAAAAAGCTTGTACTTATGAACAATAGCTCTTAATTTGATTATTTGACATAATTTCATATCTTTAATTTTTGCAAACTATTAGGACCAATTTATTTGTGGACGTTTAACAAGGGGAGGAATATTAGCATGGTGGTGGGGGTGTTGACCCTGGAATTATACCTGGGGGAGGCCGATTCCCTGAAGGGGAAGCGGAAAGTCTTGAAAAGCTTATTGGAAAGATTAAAACAGCGGTTCAATGTATCGGCTGCCGAGGTGGGGAGACAGGAAAGCTGGCATTACGCCACAGTGGGCATATCCGCAGTTAGCGGAGAGACCGCTCACATGCAGCAGACGCTGGATACAGTGACCCGGTTCGTGGAAAGTCACAACGGAGTTGAAGTGCTGGAAATAAACCGGGAGCTGCTTTAAACACGGGGTCAGGCTCTTAACTTATTAACTTATTGGCTGATTTTCGCCAATAAGTTAATAAGTTAAGAGCCTGACCCCGTTCAGACCCAGAACGTGGGCGGTGAGGGCAGGCCAATTCCGGAAAGTGCATCCTGCACCACCACGAAGGTTAGTCCCTAGGAAAAAGCGACAAACAGAAGTGACAGGTCTGCTTTGAACTGTCTTTTTTTAATGGCATCCATCTTTAAAATTACCTTTCCGTGTTGCTACTGCAACGTAAAAAGTAATAGTATAACAATGGTTTAGTTGGATGTAATGTATAAAAAAACGCCATTTCGCAGAAAACTAATTTTGCCACGGAGCAGTAATCCTGTCAAGCGACATTCCTTATTGAGATATAAAAAAGTTCTTTAAAGAAGCAGGAATATGCTGCTATTTAGCGAAAATCAAGCAGAGCTAAGTTTTCCAGAGGATGTGCTTATCAAGCACGCTGGGTTTAGAAAAATGACAATTAATAGGGTGAATAGCTTTGAAGAAAATGTTTAGAACTGGATTGGTACTGCTTGCTGTACTGGCCATGGTGTTTGCGCTGGCCGGGTGCGGCGGCGGTGGTGAAAAGGCCGAGCAAACCGCTGGCGAAGGTGAAAATCTAGCTTCAGAAAAGCTAATTTTCGGTTCCGACACTTCACGCCCGCCTTTTGAGTCCTTTGATACCAGCGGCAAGTTGGTAGGTTTTGACGTTGACCTGATTGATGCCATTAACGAAGTTTCCGGTCTGGATATCGTAATCCAAATTTATGACTTCAAAAGTTTGATTCCGGCCCTGCAATCCGCCAATATTGACGGAGCAATTTCTGCGATGACAATTAAGCCGGAATGGGCTGAAAAGGTTGACTTCTCCCTACCGTACTATAAATCAGGCTTAAGTGTGGCTGTACGTGCCGATAGTGATACCATTAAAAGCTTTGATGATCTAGATGGTAAGAAAATTGGGGTACAAACCGGCACCACTGGTGAACTTGAAGCCAAAAGTGTTCCCAATGCGCAGGTAGTATCTTCTGATACTATTGTGGAAGCGTTCATGGACCTGAACAATGGCGCTGTAGATGCAGTGGTTAACGATTACCCAGTTACCGCATACTACATTACCACTGAGGGCGAAGGCAAAGCCAAGATTGTTGGCGACATGAGGACCAGTGAGTTATACGGTATTGCGATACCCAAGCAGAAACCCGAAGTACTGGAACAAGTTAACGAAGCACTGCTAGCCCTGAAAGAGAAGGGCAAATTTGCCGAGATCTACAAGCAATGGTTTGGTGAAGAACCTCCCGAGTATCTACCTGGCGATCCGCCCCAGAGCTAGTGACCGATTAACATGATATCGAAAGAATACAAATATGCGTAATGCCGCCCGGGTATTACGCATATTTACTGTTTCGGTAAAAGGGGTGTAATTTTTGGAAATTGCGACCAACAGTTTGCCACAACTTTTAAAGGGAGAGCATCTTTAACGGTTATAATAACGGTGCTTTCTGTTACCTTTGGTTGTGTAATTGGTCTAATCGTAGGTCTGGCCCGTTTATCCAAAAACAGATTATTGCGTTTTTTAGCCACAGCTTATGTTGATTTTTTTCGCGGCACTCCGTTGCTGGTGCAAATTTTAATTGTTTACTTTGGCACCCCCATCTTGCTGCAGGATGCGCAGGGGTTTTTAGTTGATAATTACGGAATGCCCCAAATAATTAACAATTATGCCATGCCCAGGATTGTGGCGGCGATAATTGCCTGCAGCTTAAACAGCGGGGCTTGTACTAAAAAACCAAAGCCGCCCTAAGGTCGTTAATGACCTCCTGAAGGCGGTTTTTTTTGGGGGGCTGCTATAAAATTAAAACTTGACCATTGGTGCATTGATGTTGGGTTCAGGATAGTCCCGCCGCATCACCGAAACGACTCTTAAATTTCATACCTTCGAACACTAAGATGTCGTTATTGGAAACCTTGTGCCCGACGCGGGCCATCAGCACGTTAGCCGGATGTTCAATAATGTCCGGGTCGTCAGTGGGAACTTTTTTCATTCCAACAGTACCGAAAAGGTTGGTCAGTGCCCGTTGATAGGACCACAGATCCAGCTTGGTATTGGACGTATCCCAGTGCCAGCAAATTTCCATAGTAATTAAGATGTAATTCTCCATAATGGGGTTGGAAAAAGCCACTTGCAATATTTTTTCAGCAATTTTACATCGACGCCAGTCAATGCTGATTTCAATGCCACCCAGCTCAATTACTCGGGGATGCTTGATCCAGCGGGAGCATTCGTCTGGTTCGTGGAATGTGACATAACCCACAATCTCTTTATCATCACGAGCGATGTAGATCATGCCCTCGGGCAGGTCCGCGATCATCATCAGGGCTTCTTTTTGTTTTTCCGGCGGTCGAAAGTTGGTCAGTTTATTGTTCATAATCATTTCCGCCAAGTAAGAAGACGGGCAGGGGCCCTCGATAAAAATCACGCCCTTGGGTGTCTGATGAGCAATCTGTTTCATCATGATATAACCTCCTAGGGCCTGTTAAAAACCGTTTAAGTTTAGAATATAACCGCTTAACCTATTATAGCTACAGCTTAAGGGGCTTGCAATAGCCGGATTATAAATGTTTTAATTAAAAATTTTCTGTTTTCACCCTCTTGTTCAATTATACCCAGTATTCATAGAAACGTAATTTTAGTTCTTTAAGTTTAATTGGTCGGATGGAAATTTTATTTAAAATTTGCGCTGCTGTTTCCAGGGCATATACGCTGATGCCAATGCTCCGGGGATCTATTTCATCCAGATCCAGTTCGTGACCGCCCCGACCTGCTGAACGAATTCGGCCCCACAGCCCGGGCAGAATTATGCCTATATAGGGCCTGTCTACAGGGACCAAAATTACTTCATATACTTTTTTGCGTATACCGTCAAACTCAAACTCTTCTTTCATGACCGGGTCTACCTTAGCTTCATAGTTGTCCCAGTCAATAATATCATCATAAATTAAAAGGCCGATGCCAAAGTGTCTTACCATACCTATCATTGCCAATCTCCTTAAATTTATTTTAATTTTATGCACATATTATTGACATTTTTAGCACATCTTTGCGAGACTATCCCGAAAACAGGCGTATCAGGTGACAACTGACTTCTAATTTTAGCATGCATTTAAATATGTTTCCACCGTCGGCGGGAAAATAACATAACTGGTTTTAAAGGAAATGGCGAACCGTTGTTTTAATTGATGTATAATGAACAAAACAGCCGGGTGAATTAAAAACATGAAACATACAGTAACGGGCGGTGTACAAGACAACCAAGCAGATTTTATTACACCGGGGTCGGCCGAATTTAGGCGCGCTTCCCTGGCGCTTTTTATAGCTTCCTTTATTACGTTTGCCAACGTGCACCTGACCCAGCCATTGCTGCCAATGCTGGCCCGGGAGTTCGAGGTTTCTCCGGCTGCATCCAGCCTGACGGTTACGGTGACCATTTTTTCTATCGGATTTGCCCTGCTTATTTATGGGCCCATATCCGACGCCGTGGGTCGCAGACCGGTGATGCTGTGGACCATGTTTCTGGGTGTGCTCCCGGCCCTGCTGGCCCCGCTGGTTACCACCTTTGACCAGTTAATTTTAATCCGCATCGCCCAGGGATTACTTCTGGCCGGATTGCCTTCGGTGGCGATGGCTTACCTGGGCGAAGAGATATCCCCCCGGGCGCTGGGGTTGGCTTTAGGGTTATATATCAGCGGTAATTCCGTCGGTGGTATGAGCGGTCGTATCATTAGCGGCGTAGTGGCAGAAGCTTATTCCTGGCAGGCGGCTTTCCTTGTTCTGGGGTTAATCGGGCTGGCGGGAGTGGTGTTGTTTTATTTTCTGCTGCCCCCTTCGCACCATTTTGTCCCCCGGCCGGCGGGCGTGCGTTCCGGTGCTGCCGCTATGCTGGAACACCTGAGCAATGTTACTTTGCTGAAGGCTTACGGGGTAGCATTTATGCTCTTGTTTGCCTTCATGGGAGTGTTTAATTACATCACCTTCAGGCTGAGCGGGCCGCCTTATTATCTAGCGCCGTCCGCCCTGGGTTGGTTGTTCCTGGTTTACTTTGCGGGAACGGTAAGCTCCACCCTGACCGGACGGATTGTGGATGTTGCCGGCCACCGGGCAGGGGTAATCCTTGGTGTGTTTATTGCCTTGGCCGGGGTAGGGTTGATGTTTATACCCTCACTTTGGATAATTACAACCGGGCTGGTGGTTTTCTGTTTTGGCGTCTTTGCCGCCCACACTACGGCCAGCACTTGGGTGAACAGTAAAACCAATAAGTCCCGGGCCAGTGCAGCAGGCCTGTACCTGATTTTCTTTTATGCCGGGGGAAGCTTCGGCAGTACCGGCCTAGGTTTTATCTGGCATCCCTGGGGTTGGCCGGGGGTTACGGTCGGAGTTTCGGTTGCCCTGCTGTTAGCGCTTTTGTTTGGGCTTACTATGCATAGAACCACAGTAAAGAGCAGCGGTTAATATAAGGCTAATATATAAGGAAGCAAAACGGGGGGGTAAATAATGTCCAACCAGCTGTCCAGTGGCGAAAAAATAAGGCCGGAACAGGGCCGGTATACTGAGTTTACCGGCCATGAAAGTTTTCGTTTTCTGTGCCATGAAGGCCTGGAGTGTTTTAATCGCTGTTGCCGGGACATCAATATATTTTTATCGCCCTACGATGTACTGCGGCTGAGTAGGAAACTGAACCTGGAAACAGGTGCGTTTCTAAATAATTATACCCTCCGGCTACAGCGCGAGAGCGGCTTCCCGATGGTAATAATTAAAATGCGGGAAGATGCTGATTTGCAGTGTCCGTTTCTTACCGGGCAGGGGTGCTCTGTATACAACGAGCGCCCCTGGTCGTGCCGGATGGCCCCGGTGGAAATAAGAGGCGACAACAGGTATGGTTTTGCTTTTGACAGCAGCCACTGTCGGGGGCTTCTGGAAACGCGGGAATGGACCGTGGATGAATGGATGAAAAACCAGGGCAATGAGCATTACGGGGAGTTGGAAATGGGCTTTAAAGAGATTCCGCATCAACTACATTTCTCTGGTTTTTCATCCCTGGACAGCCATATCAGGGAAGCGTTTTTCATGGCCTGTTACGACCTGGACAGGTTCCGTTGTTATGTTTTAGAGGGCAGTTTCCTGCAGGTCTTTGAAGTGGATAACCCCACGGCGGATAGGCTCAGAACAGATGATCTGGCCCTGATGCAGTTCGGTTTTCACTGGCTGGCCAACGGTTTTGATCTGCGCCGGTCTATGGAAATAAGAGACGAGGTGTTCGGCAGGTGAGAAAAACCTTTCGCACCGCCTGTCCCTAACCAGGGGGCGGGACTGACCATCAAGAGGAAAAAGGCGGACAGTATCCAAACGGTGTGTTGTTCCATTTGCATGGTTTTCCCAATCTAATAGCGGAGATTAAAGGTAATTGTTCCGTTGCCGTTGCTGAAACTGGTTATTGAAAGATTGGGGTAATAACGGGTAATGTCCCAGATTAAATCGCTATTGTCCAGAATAATTTCCAGCATGTAACCCTCCAGAGTGTTTTTGTCTACTGTGATGCTCCGGGGTACGAAAATAATTTTTTTCTTGTCCGGGGTAATTTCAAAATTTCCTTTTACGTCAAAGCTGACTCCCTGGCTGCCAGTGCGACCGGATATAGTGATTAGTTCGGGTTTAATATGCACGTTAATACCGGTTGCCGGATCTGTGCTAACTATTTTTACAGCCCGGTTGATCGTTGCATCGCTGTACTCCAAGCGCATACCGCCGAAGCTGAACTTGATCCCGTCGGGGGTGAATTCATCTACGGACAGGGTACTAAGGCGGTGGATAATGCCGGAAGTGAGGCTGGTCACCTCAGTCCATTGTTGTGACAGTAAACTGAGCCTTGCCTCCAATTCAGCAGATTGGCTACTTAAATCGGACAGAAACCGCGCCAGTTCCGTTTCCGTCTTTTGCAGAGCAGTGATCCTTTTTTCTAGCTGTGACTTGTCTCTAGCTATAGTGTCTTTAATGGCGCTTATTTGGCTAAGCTTTTCTTCAGCCTGGTTCATGAGGTCACGGTTATGCTGGAATGCCAGGGCTTGCTGGTCCATGATGGTCCACAGTAGAAATGAACGGTTGATAAAATCGTTAAAATCGGACGATGAAACCAGCACATCCGTGATGCTTACATAACCGTGACGGTAAGTAAACTCAACCCACCTACCCAGTTCCTTACTGCTGACGGCCAGGTCAGCCTTTGTTTGTTGCAGTTCCCGCTCTTGCACAGCTTTTTCCCGGAGATTTATTTTCGTTTGTCCCTCCATGGTCTGTATTTGGGTTTGGGTTGTTTCGATCTGCAGTTTCAAGGCTACTAATTCGGCCAAGATTTTATTTTCGTTGGCCCGCAGTTCCTCAGGGGTGGGTGTGCTTTCGGCTTTGTGCCAAGCAGTGGATAAAATAATGGCATAGCAAATAAAAACAAATATAAGACTAAAGGCTAGCTGTCTATTAGAGGAAAAGAAAAATTTCACTGCCGCCACTCCGTTCAGTTAATAACACTAGAGTTCTGTCTTTACCCCGTTTCTCCTTTTGTTGAGCAAGTTTTGTTTCTCACTAACAGTGATGAAATGTATTTCCAGTGTCATTCAGAACGAAGTGAACGAATCTAAGTCCCTTCGCTACGCTCAGGATGACAGACAAATTAAAAAGCATCCCGGGATCCGCAAAGGGCGGTTGCCGGGATGCTTTTCTCATGCTGTTGTTTTATTATCTTGAGTTGATATAAACCTTGTTGTCAGTATAGTTTACGTCACAATTCAGCGCTTCGGCCACGAAACGGACTGGTACAAAAGTGCGGCCGTCTTTGACTACGGGCACAGTATCCATTTGGGCTTGCTGGCCGTCTAAAATGTAACTGGTTTCTCCTGCGAACATGGAAATTACCTGGTCGCCCCTGGTAATGCGGATTACGTTAGGGTCAATCCAGCGAACTTCAGCGTTCAGGGATTCGCTGATGAACCGGACGGGAACCATCATCCGGCCGTTTTGCATAAAAGGTTCCGCGTCGGTGACTACTATCCGGCTGTTTACAAAAATAGGGGTGTTTCCCCTGGGTACCACTTCTATCGTGGTGGGGCCGGAGGAACCGCCGATAATAGCATAGCTTCTGTTCATATACTCATCTATATTGAGGCTGTTGGAAGAGGTTAAGACAGGTATGTTAACCACCATGCCGTCTTCTACTTGCTGGGTTGATTGGCCTGAGATGGCCACATCGAATTCAACTACTCCGGTAGCCTTTTTGGCGGTAGCGGAAAGAACCAAACCTTGAGTTATCTTGTCGTCCTTGATTGTCACGTCGCCCTCAAATGCCCCGTTGACGGACGTTCCGCCGGGTTCAGTAAAACTAAGCTTAAATTTGTATATGCCGGTCAAATTATCCGTTTTGCCTTTGGATTCCGAGGTAATGTCTATCTGGCCGATAAATCCGGTTTGCGGCTGCAAAGCTATAATAGCGTCAAAATTTTTCTGACCGCCGGGGATTATGGAAGACTGATATTTAAATTGCTTCACTTGTATATAACTACTGATCATTTGAATTAGCTCTTTGGTAGGCCAGGAACCACTATTTACAGCTTCATCAATACCTTTAATGATTTCGGCTTTCATTTGCTGCGGATTGCCCATAGTGCCGGTGGTGTCATAAGTGGTAGCCAAGGTGACCACAATTTCAGCAAAGCGGGTTTTTTCATTTTTTACTTTTTGCAAAATGGCATAAACTGCGTCCTCCAAGCCGTTCTGGTCAAGTTCCAGCGTCACAGTGTTGCCCGCGGTGGAAAAATATTCAGCGGGTATCGCTTCCACAAAGAACTTGATTAAATCTTTGGTCTCTTCGGTAATTTTGGCGTTGGGGTAATCAAGCATGGTCGTCCATACCTGGGTCATTATCGGGTTGCTAAAGTAAAGATATTCCGGGTATTGACTCAGGTTGCCGATGTCACTTTGCGGAGCCAGTTCTTTTATCGCCGCAACAAAACTTTTTGTAAAAATTAGCTTGTCTTCGGACAGGAACATTTGCCCCGGATATGTCTTGTTGTTGTATTTAAGTACCAAGTCAATTGCAGACTTTTTGCCGGGAACATCCAGTTTAAAATCGCAGTCCAGCGTAGTGCCACCGGGAATGTTTACTTCTTTCAGGCTGTTGCCGCCGAACCTGTTAACCGTGTAGGTAATGTTACCGGATGACTGGTTATAAAACTTTTGGCTAAAATCTAAATCCATGTTTTCAATGCCTGTAAGCACCAGGTCTTTGGGTGACGTGGTGGCGGCCAGCGTGGCAAAGGTAAAGCTAAAACATAGGATAATGGCTAAAACAGAAATTAGCAGAGTCTTGCTCTTCATTATTCCACCTCATATTGACAGATAGATTAGTTGATTCTTTCCTCAACTAACCTAATAATATCAGAATGCCAGTCCAAAATAAACCATATGTGGGCTTCAATTTCTTAAGACTTGGCTTGCGCCGCACAAGTTTTTTATTGCGCAAACTGTTAAAAAGAGATATCTTTATTAGAAGCAATATGTTTTTTTAGGCACAACGGTTTGCGCTCCTTGTTTAAAGTTGCCATGTACCTGCGCTTAACCATACAGGCAGGGCATAATAAGCTTTTCTTAGTAAAATTATATAAAACGGGAGGATTTAAAAATGAACAAAAATGCTGATGATTTTAAAAATGCGGTGCTTAAAGCGGCCATTGACGGTAAACTTAGCTGCCCCAAGGCTAGACAGTTGGCTGAAGAACTGGGTGTTCCCGCCAAGGAAGTCAGGCAGGTTGCCGATGATCTAAAGATTAAGATATTTGGCTGTGAGCTGGGCTGCTTTGAATAACGTTAATTACTTCTGGTAATAACAACCGTTAAGTTGCGGGAGGTAGTATATGACTGAATTATTTCAAGCCCGTACGGTGCGGGAGGCCAGAGAACTGCTGGCTGGTCACATCAGGCTGGACGGCACGATGGAAAAAGTGTCTCTTTTAGATGCGCTGGGTAGGAGTTTGGCCCGGGAAGTGACAGCGATTGACCACGTACCGGGCTTTGATCGTTCGACCATGGACGGGTTAGCGGTGCGGGCTCGGGACACCTTTGGGGCTTCTGAAAGTCTGCCTGCATACCTGGACGTGGGGGGCGAGGTTTTTATGGGCCGTGAACCGGCGGGGGCATTAGCCGTGGGGCAGGCCTGGCGTATACCCACCGGGGGCATGCTGCCACCGGGCGCTGATGCGGTAGTGATGGTGGAACACACCGAGGAATTGGACGACCGCACCATCGGCGTGAATAAGCCGGTGGCACCCGGTGACCATGTGGTGCGCGCCGGTGAGGATATTATGGCTGGTGCCGTTGTGCTGCCGGAAGGACACTTAATCCGTCCCCAGGACCTGGGGCTGTTGTCTGCGGTGGGGGTGACCGAGGTTTTAGTGTCCAGGCGGCTCAGGGTAGGGATCATTTCCACCGGTGACGAAGTGGTGGAGCCGAACCAAACGCCAAAACCAGGGCAGGTACGGGACATAAATACTTATGTATTGTATGGCCAGGCGCTGGCTGCCGGTGCCCGGCCGGAGATCCGGGGCATTGCCTCGGACGAGTTTGAACTGCTGCTGGACATGCTGCAGCGGGCGGTGGATGAATGTGACCTGGTGCTGCTTTCAGGCGGCAGTTCCGTTGGTACCAGGGACGTGGCTTCTAAGGTGCTGGATAGCTTGGGGGCACCCGGGGTGCTGTTCCACGGTATCTCCATTAAACCGGGCAAACCCACGGTGGGTGCGGTGGTGGGCGGTAAGCCGGTGTTCGGCCTGCCGGGTCACCCTGTTTCCGCCGCTGTGGTATTTGAACTGCTTGTTACTCCCCTGATTAAATATGGGGGTTATGTAGACGACCCGTTAGAATTTCCCGTGCGGGCCAGGCTGACGCGTAATATGCGCTCTGCCGCCGGGAGAGAGGACTACATCCGGGTGCGGCTGGCTCGGGATAACGGAGATATAACCGCTAATCCGGTACTGGGCAAATCCGGTCTGATTAGCACCATGGTGCGAGCCGACGGGCTGGCCCATATTCCGGCCGAAAAGGAAGGTGTCGAGACCGGGGAATACATAAACGTGAAACTATTTTGAAACGGAGTGAAACCATGAAACGGGACGTTTACCTGGATGACAAACCGTTGGAGCAGGCGCTGGCGGAATACATGGCCCACCTGGATGAGGTGGGTGCCCTGCAGCCCGGACCCGGTGAAAATATATCGGTTGAAGACGCGGTGGGGCGGGTGACTGCGGCGCCGGTTTACGCCAAAACGTCATCACCCCATTACCATGCTTCGGCTATGGACGGGGTGGCGGTGCGGGCCGCAGACACCTTCGGAGCCTCAGACGCTGCACCCAAGCAGCTTAACCTGGGTGCATACGCGTCGGTGGTGGACACCGGTGACCCGCTGCCGCCCGACTGCGACGCCGTAATCATGATTGAAGATGTCCATTTCATAAACGAGCATACTTTTGAAATTACTGCCGGGGCGGTGCCCTGGCAGCACGTGCGGGTAATTGGTGAAGATGTGGTGGCCACCGAAATGATTGTGTCCGCCAATCATCGATTGCGCCCGGTGGACCTGGGCGGCATTCTGGCCGGCGGGATTACCAAGATTAGCGTACATCCCCGACCGAGGGTGGCGCTTGTGCCCACGGGCACCGAACTGGTGCAGCCCGGGGTCGCACTGAAGCCGGGTGACATTATTGAGTACAACTCCCGGGTATTGGGTGCCCTGGTGGGCCAGTGGGGCGGCCAGCCGGTGCGCCGGCAGATTACCGTTGATGATTATGAAGCACTTAAAGCAACCCTGCGGGAGGCACTGGAAGAATGCGACATGGTGCTGATTAATGCCGGTTCCTCGGCGGGCCGGGAGGATTTCACCGCCCACCTAATTGGGGAACTGGGCCGGGTGCTGACCCACGGGGTGGCTATAAAACCAGGTAAACCGGTGGTGTTGGGCGAAGTCAACGGCAAACCGGTGGTCGGGGTGCCGGGTTATCCCGTGTCAGCAGTGCTGGCGGCAGATCTGTTTGTCAAACCGATAATTTACAGCAAGCTGGGTTCGGTACCCCCGGCGCCACAAAAAACCAGCGTTGTAGTCTCCAGAAAAATTGTATCCCCCATGGGCACTGAAGAATTTGTACGGGTGAAGTTGGGCCAGGTGGGCGAAAAGATCATTGCCACGCCCATTTCCCGCGGCGCCGGGGTAATCATGTCGATGGTGCGGGCTGACGGGATGCTGCGGGTGCCTCGGTTGTCCGAGGGTTTTAACGGCGGGCAGCAGGTACAGGTGGAACTGATGCGCCCGTTGGAAGAGGTGCGGGAGACCACGGTGGTCATCGGCAGTCACGACATTACTTTAGATGTGCTGGCTAACCACATGCGTAAAAAATTTCCGCACGCTGCTTTATCCTCAGCCCACGTCGGTAGCTTGGGCGGATTGTCCGCGCTGAAGCGGGGCGAGGCCCATTGCGCCGGAACCCACCTGTTGGACGAGGAAACCGGGGATTATAATGTGTCTTACATAAAAAGGCTGCTGTCCGATCGCCCGATGGTGCTGGTGAACCTGGTGCACCGGGAACAGGGCTTTATCGTGGCGTCCGGTAACCCGCACGGCATTCGCGGGGTAGAAGACCTGATGGAACAGGGCATTCCATTCATCAATCGGCAGCGGGGCGCCGGCACGCGCATCCTGTTTGACTTTAAGTTAAAGGAGCAGGGCATTGACCCTGATCAAATTAAAGGTTACGAGCGGGAGGAATACACCCACATGGCGGTGGCGGCGGCGGTAGCTTCGGGTTCTGCCGGTGCCGGCATGGGTATCAGGGCCGCCGCGCTGGCCCTGGGGCTTGATTTCGTGCCGGTGGTAGAGGAACGCTATGACCTGTGCATACCAGCAGAATATTTCGATACCCCCTATATCGGCAGACTGCTGAAGGTAATGGCCGAGCCGGACTTCCAGGATGAGGTGCGTGCCCTGGGGGGGTACGATTTACGGGATTGCGGCAAAATAATGGTAACTACACAGTAGTCAGGGGGACTGAAATTTAAAGGTGTGTCCCCGTTCCAGATTAAGCAAAAGGTGTGTCCCCTTACGAATTAAGGAGGTTGCAGCAATGTTTCGTGTGGCTATATTAACCCTGAGCGATAAAGGGTCCCGGGGTGAGCGCGAAGACCTCAGCGCCGGAGTGATTAGGGAACTGGTGGAACAACAGGGCTGGCAGGTGGGGGATTACCGGGTCATCCCCGATGATTACGACGTAATTAAGGAAGCCCTGGTGGACTTGGTGGACCGAGGCAAATACGACCTGATTTTGACCACCGGGGGTACCGGCTTAGGCCCCCGGGACAATACGCCTGAGGCAACCCAGGCCGTTATTGATAAGGAAGTGCCCGGCCTGGCCGAAGCCATGCGCATGGAAAGTCTTAAGAAAACCAATCGGGCCATGCTTTCCCGGGCGGTGGCCGGTATCCGGGGCAGCACTTTGATCGTGAACCTGCCGGGCAGCCCCAAAGGTGTCCGGGAATGCCTGGAGGCAATCCTGCCTGCACTACCCCACGGTTTGGAAATCCTCACCGGCCGCGGCGGCGAATGCGGTGCACAGTAACAGCCTTATCTCATCCTACGCTAACGCTTAGGCTGCCAGTTGCCCTCTATAAATGTTTAAAGGGGTTACTAAACAAGGTAATAATCTTATTTCAAATTTTTTTTATCCGTTAAAGAGAGTTTATGCAAGGAAATATTTTGCATTATTCGTATAAAAAACGGCTGTTGTGGGAAAATATTTCTAGTACCTTAAATGGTTTTTAACCCAAGATATACTTAGAAGGAGCAATTAAAAGCTAGGGCGGAATAATTAGCATAAATAGCCCATTTATGGTCAATTCCCGCCCGTTAAATACTTGCTTTTGATTTGCTCGTTCTATATTATAATACTTGGGTGTTAGCACTCGACTGCTATGAGTGCTAACAGCAAAAAGACCAATTTGGACTTACCAAACATTAAAGGAGGGGTTTGTGTTGATCAGACCTTTGGGTGACCGTGTGGTTGTAAAACCACTGGCCAGTGAAGAAGTAACCAAGAGCGGTATTTTTCTGCCGGATACCGCGAAAGAAAAGCCTCAGGAAGGTGAAGTCGTGGCCGTGGGGTCGGGGCGGATACTGGATAGCGGCGACCGTGTGCCCATTGATTTAAAGGCAGGGGACAAGGTTTTGTTTTCCAAGTACGCAGGTAATGAATTCAAGAAAGATGAAGTGGATTACTTAATTTTACGCGAAATGGACATTTTGGGAGTCATCGAGTAAAAAAACCATTTACCAGGGGAGGTAAATTTCAGTGGCAGGTAAAGATATTGTTTTTGGTGAAGAAGCCCGTAAAGGTCTGGAGAAGGGCGTCAACGCCCTGGCTAATGCGGTTAAGGTAACGCTAGGCCCCAAGGGACGCAACGTGGTGCTGGAGAAAAAATTTGGTTCTCCCATGATAACCAACGACGGCGTAACCATCGCCAGGGAAATTGAACTGGAGAACCCATTTGAAAATATGGGCGCACAGCTGGTTAAAGAAGTAGCCACCAAGACCAACGACGTAGCCGGTGATGGTACCACCACCGCTACTTTGCTGGCCCAGGCCATTGTACGTGAAGGCCTTAAGAACGTGGCTGCCGGCGCTAACCCGATGATGATTAAACACGGCATAGAAAAGGCTGTAGAGAAGACTGTCGACGCCATCAAGGGCGGCGCCAAAACAGTGGAAAGCAAGTCCGCCATTGCTCAGGTAGCTTCTATCTCTGCTAACGATGATTCCATCGGTAACCTGATTGCTGACGCCATGGAAAAAGTCGGTAAAGACGGGGTTATCACCGTTGAAGAGTCCAAGGGTACCGGTACCACATTAGAAGTGGTGGAAGGAATGAACTTCGACCGGGGTTATATCTCACCGTACATGATTACCGATACCGATAAAATGGAAGCCAATTTAGACGACCCGTTCATCCTGATTACCGACCGCAAAGTTTCTGCAGTGGCTGACATTCTGCCGGTGCTGGAGAAGGTAGTGCAATCTGGAAAAGCTATGGTTATTGTGGCCGAGGACGTTGAAGGCGAAGCACTGGCTACCCTGGTGCTGAACAAACTGCGCGGCACCTTTACCTGCGTGGCCGTTAAAGCCCCCGGCTTCGGCGACCGTCGTAAGGCTATGCTGGAAGATATCGCCATCCTCACCGGCGGCACCGTGATTTCCGAAGAAGTTGGCCTGAAGCTAGACAAAGCCGACATCACCATGCTGGGCCGTGCTTCCAAGATTCGGATTAAGAAAGAGGAGACCATTATCGTGGGCGGCATCGGCAATACCGAAGATATTACCGCCCGGGTATCCCAAATTAAGAGGCAAATTGAAGAAACCACCTCTGACTTCGACCGGGAAAAACTGCAGGAGCGCCTGGCCAAGCTGGCCGGCGGCGTGGCGGTTATCCAGGTGGGCGCTGCTACTGAAACCGAGTTGAAGGAGAAGAAACTCCGCATTGAGGATGCTTTAAACGCGACTCGCGCAGCGGTTGAAGAAGGCATCGTGTCTGGTGGCGGTGTGGCTTACGTACAGGCCATCCAGGCTCTGGACGGCTTTGTTGGCAACAACATGGACGAAAAAGTGGGCGTGGATATTGTTCGCCGGTCCCTGGAAGAGCCTTTGCGGCAAATTGCCAACAACGCTGGAACCGAAGGTTCGGTGGTGGTTGAAAAGGTACGTAATTCCGAGTCTGGTGTAGGCTTCAACGCCCTCACCGGCGAATATGTAAATATGATTGACGCCGGCATTGTAGACCCGGCTAAAGTGACCCGTTACGCGCTGCAGAACGCAGCCAGCATTGCAGCCATGATCCTGACCACCGAAACTCTGGTGGCCGATAAGCCCGATGATGACAAGGGCGGCATGCCTGGCGGCATGGGCGGTATGGGCGGCATGGGCGGCATGGGCGGAATGATGTAAAAAGTTAAATTAACAGGATGCCCCGCGATGGAAAATCGCGGGGCATCCTTATTATTACGACCGGTTTTTGACCGGGGAAGACTTTTTAATTAATTTGTTAATTATTAAACAGGTTAATATTAAAACCATTGTTATTACGCTACCAAAAAGGACGATATTACTGATAAGGTTCAGTATTTCCATAAGCTGAACTTTTATTGATAGATGTCCTGTATCGACCAAATTAACCGGGATGCTAAAAGCCCGGCTGAGGGCCACCATTCCGACAGTTATGGCCATAATAAGCCGAATTTGCAGGTCGGTAACAATCTTTGTGGCTATCGCTCCAATGTTAATACCAATTAGGGAGCCCAGGTACAGTAGCAGTACTATTCTGATATCAAGGTAACCGTTTAACGTGTAAAGGTAAGCCCCGTAGGCTCCAGAAAAAATAGCCAGAAACAGTTCGGTGCCGGCCGCGACATAAGGGGAAATCCCAAGCAAGTAAATCATAGCCGGAACGCCAACAAAACCTCCGACCCCAACGGTGCCAGCCAGATAACCGGTAATTAAACCAACCAGCAAAACAATCCAAAGCGAAACTCGTACTTTAGCCACGGGAAAATAGATAACGGGAGGAATGTTGAGCAGCAGACTGGGTTTCCTTGCTTGGTTGGGTTGTGAAACGGTTTTTTCCCTTTTGGCAATATCGTAAGTTATCAAAATAGTCACAAAACTTAAAACCAAAACAAACAAGGAATTGATATAAAGATTGGAATACGCTTCGCCTAGTTGTTCCATAATTCCACTGTTGGCGTAATAAGCCATTCTTACGCCGGCAAATAAAGCCAAGAACATAATTAACCCCAGCTTTTTGTCAACGTTACCTAGTTCGTTGTGTTTACGCGCACCCTGTATGGCTTTACCAAACTTGTGCGTTATATTTGCGGCTACGGCCATAATACCCGGGACGCCCAAACTCATCATGGCAGGAGTCATGATAAAAGCCCCGCCACTGCCTAACAGACCGCTCATTGTCCCGCCCAAAAAACCAATGCCAATAAGCTTTATGATATTTTGGGGTGTCAGAGTAATCAGGTTTAAAGTATCGGAAATTGCCGGTATCGTGCTTACCATTAATGATCATTCCTTTCCTGCTGCGGATCATCAAGCTTTCTTTCCAGGGTGTTTTTCAGGAAGAAAGATGCCGTGTTACCGTAAAGCCCTGATGCACAAACAACAATCAACAACACCAGTAAAGTAGCACGTATATCCTTATTTTGCGTTATTTGTGTTATATGTTGGTTAAAAAAGAAAACAAAGTAATAAAAAACCATACTGGTCAGGGCATAAAAAAGTACCCATAAAATGAATTTATTTTGGGTTTTCACGCTCATTAGCTGTTTCATCTCCAATCCTGAAATGTTTATTAAAAATAAAGTACCACTATAATCTTATATAATCAAATTACTATCTGACATAACTAACATACCTAAATGCTATACCGTGCCAAATGATAGTCTCATTCAAACAAGGAAGCTGCTCATAAGGTTGGGTTCTAATTGTCGAAACTTGTTGACAATGTGATATAACCTGACTTTTACAGTTAGCATAGCATAAGAATCAGAACGATTGGAATATTA